>DASVGE010000181.1:0-2304 GCA_036379695.1 Pyrinomonadaceae bacterium
GCGGTGCCCTGGCACCGCTATGGCCAAATGACGACCAAAGCGGTGCCAAGGCACCGCACTCCAGGGAGGCGCCCGATTTACATGAGTTACTGAGGCTGAATATTCAAGGCACTGATATCGATCTGATAGATATCGCCCAGACCGTTGCCGGGACTTCTTAACTTGTTCAGAAGATCCGGATAAGTAAGACGTTTCGGTTGCGAAGTCGAGGGTAAGCTTCTGGTGCTGGTCCAGAAGAAATATTTTCCGTCGGGAGTGACTATCGGCGAATACTCGGAACCGCTCGAATTGATCTTGTCGCCCATGTTTGTGGCTTTGGTCCAGACGCCATCACGCTGGTAACTGATGTACAGATCGGAACCGCCGCGCCCGTCCGGCCGCTGCGTCATGAAGATCAGATACTTCTGATCCGGCGAGATGTAAGGCTCGAACTCTTCAAACTGCGTATTGATCGAGTCACCGAGGTTCTCAGGTTCCGTGTATTTGCCGTCGACTAAACGCGAACGATAGATATCGGTGCGTCCCTTTCCGCCGGCGCGATCGGAACCAAAGTACATCGTCCCATCCTGAGCAATGGTCGGATACCACTCCTGCCCGGGGCTATTGATCGGCGCCCCGGCGTTCTGTGGCGGCCCCCAATCTTTCCCCACCTTTTCCATGAACCAGATGTCTAGCGACCGCGGTTCGTTCGCAGCGCCTTTCGGACGATCAGAGATGAAGTAAAACCTCTTGCCGTCGCTGGTGATGAATGGATCCGCATCGCGATACTGCCCTGAGATTGAAAGCACTTCGGGAGTGGTCCAATGATTCTTGTCGAAGTGCGAAACCACGATGGTCCAGAAGTTGAACGTCGGACTGCTCCTCACGAAGTAGAGCGTCTTGCCGTCGGGCGTGAATGCGGGATGTGAATCAAAGTCTGCGGTAGAGATGACGCCATTGCCGAAGACTGCCGGTTCCGTGATCGGCTGCTTCGAGGCGTAAGGCGGCTGAGAGTCAGGCCACAAAAGAGCAGCGAAAGCAAAAATGATTAGCAGCGTCAGTCGCATTAATTGAACCCGGGAACTGCCTTCAGATCGATTTGATAGATATCGCCGAAACTATTGCCCGCGCTTTGCAACCTGGTTGAGAGCTCTTTGTAGTTCAAACGCTTCGCCTGCTGCTCTTCAAACCCGTAACCGCGTGTACTCATCCAGAAAAGATGCCGGCGGTCTGAAGAGATGCGTGGCGCGGAGTCAACGCCGCTCGAGTTGACCTTGTTGCCGAGATTAACTGCTTTTGACCACGTGCCGCCGGTTCGCTTGCTCAGGTAAAGATCCACGCTGCCCTGACCGTCCTGTCGTCCGAGTGCTGCAAACAGCATGATGTTGTCGTCAGGGGTGACGAACACCTGCAGTTCCGGACCGGGTGTGTTGATCGCGTCGCCCGCGTTTTCCGGCGCAGTGTAATTGCCGTCGACGAGTTTGGAGCGATAGATGTCGGCAGCGCCTTTTCCTCCGGGGCGGCCGGAACTGAAATAGAGCGTTCCGTCTGCCGTCACGGAAGGAGAGAGTTCCTGGCTTGCGGTGTTCACTGGCGCATTCAGATGTCGCGGCTCGCTCCATCCGTTACTCGTTTTCTCCACTACCCAAAGATCGTGATCGAGTTTCGGGGTGGTGCCTTCGACGGGGCGGCGTGAAGCGAAATAGAGTTTGGTTCCGTCAGGAGAGAAGCATGGATCGGTGTCGCTGTATTCTCCTGAAAATGGCGCGACCTCCGGCGTGGTCCATTTCCCTTTCTCGAGGTGAGACAGCAGGATGACGCGAAAGCTGAGATCCGGGGTGGATTTCACGAAGTAAGCAGTGTTGCCGTCGGGCGAGAACGTGATGCTCGATTCGTAGTCGCGCGTGGAGATAACGCCATCGGCGAAGATGGTTGGTTCCTGCGCCTGTGTGGGTGCGAGCGAAAGCATTACCACAGAGACACAGAGAACGCAGAGGTTGCGCAGTGAAGAGTTCAGCATCGCGTGGTCGCTGCCAGTATAGTCTTCTTTACCAGGCGAATGGGAGTTGACGGGTCCATATCGAGCACCGCGGTCACACGCCCGGACCGCTGCACCAGTGGCTTCGCGTTCTTGCGCAAGACCTTTTCCGAGTACTTACTTTCGTGCCAGGGACACACCAAACACTTTGCGTCGCGATCCCAGTGCCCGAGGTGTAACGGTCCACCGCGATGATCGCAGGTGTCGTTGTAAAGAACAAGACTGCCATCGTCAAAACGCAGGAGAAAGAATGAACGGTCTCCGGCTTTGATGAAGTTGAACTCTTC
>DASVGE010000182.1:0-29892 GCA_036379695.1 Pyrinomonadaceae bacterium
AGCAATCGGCCCAACCGAATTTCAATCTTCAAACTCAAATGGAAAAGGTCTAACGCATGGCACTCCGTGAAAGATTAATTGGCAACAATGGCGCCCCAACAAACGTCGCCGATGGAACCGGTCAACACTCGTTCCAGGAAATGAAGTCGCGTCTGCACCGGACGCTAATCAACCGGATGGACCTGACCAAGCTCCAGGCTCTTACTCCGGAACAGGTGCATGCGGAAGTTTCGCGTCTGGCCGAGCTCGTCCTGGCTCAGGAAGCGATGCCTTTGTCAGTATCCGAGCGCGAGCGACTCGTCAACGACGTCCAGCATGAGCTCTTCGGACTTGGTCCACTCGAACCACTGCTCAAAGATCCGACAATCTCCGACATTCTCGTTAACTCGCACGACACGATCTATATCGAGCGTCGCGGCAAGATCGAAGCGACTAATGTGAGATTCAAAGACGACGAGCACTTGATGCGCGTGATCGAGCGCATCGTGTCGTCAGTGGGCCGCCGTATCGATGAGTCGTCGCCGATGGTTGACGCTCGTTTACAGGATGGCTCACGCGTCAACGCCATCATCCCGCCACTCTCGATCGATGGCCCGGTGTTGTCGATCCGTCGTTTCGGCGCCGATCCGCTGAAGATGTCTTCGCTGGTCGAGAACAAAGCGCTGACGAAAGATATCGCCGACATGTTGCAGATGGTCGTTCACGCGCGCCTGAATTGTTTGATCTCAGGTGGTACTGGCGCCGGTAAAACGACTTTGCTGAACGCGCTCTCCGCCTACATTCCCGAGAACGAACGTATCGTCACCATCGAAGACTCGGCGGAACTTCAGCTCCAGCAACCGCACGTCGTCAGACTCGAAACACGACCGCCAAACATCGAAGGTCGCGGTGAAGTGACGCAGCGAGACCTGGTGCGTAACGCACTTCGTATGCGTCCCGATCGCATCGTGATCGGCGAGGTCCGCGGTGGTGAAGCGATCGACATGCTTCAGGCCATGAACACCGGTCACGACGGCAGCTTGACCACAGTGCACGCCAACACTCCACGTGACGCTCTGGCACGACTCGAAACAATGATTCAGATGACGGGCATGCGCTTGTCGGATCGCGCGATGCGCCAACAGGTCGCGTCGGCGATCAACCTGGTAGTGCAGGTCGCGCGCATGTCTGACGGTTCGCGACGCGTAACGTCGATTTCTGAAATCACCGGCATGGAAGGCGAAACCATCACCATGCAGGAGATCTTCATGTACGAGAGAACCGGCGTTGATTCACAGGGCACGGTGATCGGACGTTTCCGTCCCACCGGCATTCGCCCACGGTTCACCGAACGGTTGAAAGCATGCGGTCTGCAGTTGCCGCGCGTCTTTTTCGAGGAGATGTAACGCACCATGATTGTATCTTTTCTCGTATTTGTATTTGCGCTGTTCCTGGTTCTGGGCGCTTATCTGCTGGCTACGCACGGTTCGGACCAAAAGCGCGCGAAGCTGCAAAAGCGGTTGAATGAGGCGCTGCTTCATTCAGCGCATACCGAGGACATCGACGTGATACTCGCTCGCAATGAGTTGATGAGCGAGATCCCGTGGGTGAATCGGACGATGATCAACATTCAGGCGACGTTCCACCTGAAGCGAATGTTGGACCAGGCCGATCTCCACATCACCCCCTCGCGACTGCTGATGTTTTCGTTCATGGCGGGCATCCTCGGCGGATTGGCGGCATCGGTCTTAACAATCTTCATCCCGCTGATGATCCTCGCCGCCCTCGTTTGTGCAGCTATTCCTCTGGCGCACGTTTGGTGGCGGCGCAAGAAGCGCTTCGACGCTTTTCTGGAACAGCTTCCCGATGCACTCGACCTTGTTAGCAGGGCGTTGAGCGCGGGCCATGCGTTCTCGGAAGCACTGAACATGGTCTCGATGGAGATGCCTGATCCGATCGCCACTGAGTTTCGCAAGGCTTACGAAGAACAGAACCTGGGTCTGTCAGTGAAGCTCGCCCTCGAGAACCTGACGCAGAGAATCCCGCTGCTCGATCTCAAGATGTGTGTGACTGCCGTCCTGATTCAGCGTGAGACGGGCGGTAATCTCGCCGAGGTCCTCGAGAAAGTTGCTTACACGATTCGCGAACGATTCCGGATCCTGGGTGACTTGAAAACGCTGACGACCAGTTCACGACTGTCGGCCTGGCTGCTGTGCGCGTTGCCGATCTTCGTCGCACTGGCAGTCACGGTGTTGAATCCTGAATACATGAGCGTGTTATGGAAAGATCCGCGCGGTCATTACCTGATCGCGGCGGCCCTCTTCATGCAGATCACGGGCATGTTGATTGTGAGAAAGATCTTGAGAATACAGATCTAACCCAGAACAAAGGCAATCCACAGATTTCACAGATTCTCTGTAAAAGCAATCTGCGTCATCTGTGGATGGATTAATGCACAATGATAATCATAATCGCCATCTCAACTTTCGTCTGTATCTCACTCGCCTTGCTGGGTATTTACTGGCTGCTCTACAAACCGCAGAGTGCAGCCACGGAAAGACTGCGCCGCATGGGTGGTGGGAAGGACGGCGTCAATGCTTCGGGCATGCAATCAGTAGCGATACCCGAAGACCGTCCTGCAACAGAACTGGCGCAAAGGCTCGCCGAGCCCTTGAACAAGTTGCTGCCCGCATCCGCGACCGAAGCTCGCAACCTGCAAAAGAAACTGATGCACGCCGGCTTTCGTTCCGCGGAAGCGCCGCTCATCTATCGCGCGATGCAGCTGACTTCAATGGCCGGCTTCCCGCTGATGGTAGCGGCCGTGTGCGCCCTGACCGGGCGACCGCTGGACAGCGCGATCATCTACATCATCGTCGCGTTTGTCGTCGGCTTTTTCCTGCCACGCTTTTTACTGAACCGAACGATCAAGAAACGTCAGCGACTTATCCGCTGGGGCTTGGCTGACGCGCTCGACTTGATGGTTGTTTCCGTCGAGGCCGGTTTGGGTTTGAACGCGGCGATGGTGAAAGTCGCCACGGAGTTAAGGGACGTACACAGAGATGTCTCGATTGAATTCGAACTCGCCAATCTCGAAATTCGTGTCGGACGCGAGCGTGACGAGGCGTTACGCAACCTGGCGGAACGCACCGGTGTCGACGACTTACGTAGTTTCGTCGCGATGCTGATTCAGACTGATAAGTTTGGTACCTCGATCGCTAAAGGACTGCGCACGTTTTCAGATTCGATGCGTACGAAACGACGCCAGCGAGCCGAACAGGAAGCGCAGAAAGCCGCGGTCAAGCTGTTGTTCCCGCTGGCTTGTTTCCTATTCCCGACACTCTTTATCGCAATACTTGGCCCTGCTTTCCTTAACCTCGCTGACGTTCTCGACATGATGTAGAGGAGTGGACCAGTGAACAAACGTAGACTCATTGCTTTTCTAATCGCCTTTGTATTGACCATCGTCGTAACTGCGATGTGGAGTGCTTCAACGATTCACCGCGAGGGAGATCCCGATGCCATCGTGCTTGAAGATTCGGGGTCTAAGGCAGGCAGCGTCGATCGACCGAAGAAAAAGGGCGGAAACAAAGTGGTCAAGGTGCTGGCGGCGCCGTTCAAGGCTTTCGGTAGATTGTTTGGTGGCGGTGACGATCGCAACAAGATCACGCGCATGACGGAGAAGGATGCCGAGCGCTTTGAGAGCTCAGCTTTTACAAGGATCGAAGATGCGCGTAACGTGCCGGTGAAGCGAGAAACGTCGTCCGGGTCAGCGCGTGAGCATTTGGAAGCCGGGCGCGAGTATCTGGTCGAAGGTCGTTACAACGAAGCGATTTCAGAGTTGTCACTGGCCATCTCGCTCGATTCGAAACTGACTGAGGCTCACAACCTTTTAGGTGTTGCGTACGACAAGAAGGGGTTTGGCGACCGCGCCAAGGACTCATTCGAACGCGCCGTGAAGCTCGAAGAAGACGCCGACACGCTGAACAACCTCGGCTTCTCGCTGTATCAGAGTGGTAACTATCGCGCCGCCGTCGATCGCTTGAAACGTGCTGCCAAGCTGGCGCCAACCGACGAGCGCATCCTGAACAATCTTGGCCTCGCGTATTGCCGCCTGGGCAAGATCGACGAAGCCTACAAGGCCTTCGCACGCGCCACTGGTCCGTTAACCGGCAACATCAACACCGCGAAGATGCTCGAACGGTTTGGCCGTGAAGACGATGCTATTCGTTATTACGAAGCAGCACGCGCGATCGATCCGATCAACACTTTCGCGCTCCGGCGCCTGACGGATCTTTACCAGCGCGTAGGCCGTGCGAGCGAGTCAGAAGCCGCTCGCAACGCACTCCAACTTGCTTCCAACAAATAGGTCCTATTCAAGAGGAAAATCCACATGTCGCACACCGCAATACTGACGCGCGCGGAAATCGAAAGCATGGGCCCCCCGCTACCCGAGGAAATACCGGAGACCGGTATCTCGGAAGGCTTTCTCTGCGATCTCGCGTTGAAGCACGTGGCCATGCTGCCCGAACCGACGACTTCCGCCGTCGCCGAATGCATCAACCTGCCACGCATGCTCACCGAGGAACTGCTCCAGAAGCTGTATCGCGAAAAGCTGATCGAAGTGAAGATGCAGTCGGCGATCGGCTCGACGCGATACGCGATGCTGGACCACGGCTGGGATCGTCTGACGCGTTTGCTCTCAATTTGCGGTTATGTTGGACCAGCGCCGGTTTCGCTGCGCGACTATTCACACATGATGAAGCTGCAATCGATTCCGTCCAACACGGCGTCGATGGAAACTGTGCGACAGGCGTTTCACGATCTGGTGCTGCCGGAAACACTGCTGCAAACGTTGGGTTGTGTGATCAACTCGCGTCGCTCGTTGTTTCTAACCGGATTGCCGGGCACAGGAAAGACCGCTGTTGCCGAGCGCATCAACAACGCGCTGGACGGCGGCATTTGGATTCCATACGCGGTTGAGATTGACGGGCAGATCATCAGAGTCTTCGATTCACACTGCCATGAAGCGATGCCGGCAAATGAAACTCCGACTGAGTACGATCGTCGTTGGGTGTTGATTAAACGACCGCTCGTCGTGGTTGGTGGTGAGTTAACGCTGGAGAATGCCGACCTGACCTGGAGCCACGCGGCGAAGTTTTACGAAGCGCCGTTCCAGATGAAATCAAACGGCGGCACGTTGGTGATCGACGACTTCGGTCGCCAGCGCGTGGCGCCGCAGGACCTGTTGAACCGTTGGATCGTGCCACTCGAGCGACGCGTCGACTATCTCGCGCTGCACACTGGTAAGAAGATTGAAGTCCCGTTCGAGCAGCTCGTCGTATTTTCGACGAACCTCGAGGAGAAGGATCTCGCGGACCAGGCGTTTCTGCGACGCATGGGCTATCGCGCGCGCGTCGAGCCACCCACGCCGGAAGCGTACACGGCGATCTTCAAGTACCAGGCCGGCAAGCGTGGTATCGCAATCGATCAACCGGTGATGAATCATATCCTGATGAAGTATCGCGTTGAGCGACGCCAGATGAAGGGCTGCGAACCGCGCGACATATTGGATCGGGCTACTGACATCTGCTTGTTTGAGCAGCACAGCCTCAAACTGACCCCGCAGATCGTTGACGTTGCCTGGCGCAATTACTTCGGCACGTCGCACACGTTCGCACCGGTGCAAACACAAGAAACAATGATCGAGCGTGGTTTATCCGATCCCCTGGAACTCTAAAAAAATCGTGCTTAAAAATCCGTGTACATCTGTGGCCCTAACTTGTTTGTTGGTGCTATTGGTCTGTTCTCAAGCCTTCGCGCAAACGGCCGAAGTCAGACTGAAACTCGCCGATGGTTCCTACATGACCGTCGACGACGCCTGGGAATCACCGCAGGGAATCTGGTATCGCAAAGGCGGGCTCAGCCATCTTCTCGCCAAAGAAAAAGTAAAGAAGATCGAGCGCAACACGGAGACTCCAGCTCCGGCGCCGGTCCAGAGCACCAATGACGACGACCACTTCGAAGTTTCAGAAGTCGTCGCCCAAGCTCCGCCAACGACCGGCACCTACGACCAGCCCGTCTGGATCTTCCTAAAAGGCGGCGCGCGCGTCGAAGCCGATAGCGCGACGCGGTCTCCTGCCGGCGTTTGGTACAAACGCGGTCCAATGTCGATATTCATCGATAGTAGTCGTGTCGATCGGATTGAACTCGAAGGTGCTGAGACGATTGCTAAAGCCGGAAAGAAAGAACGTGGCTGGAGCACTGGCAGACCGGGACTCGATAGTCTGATCCGTCAGAACGGTAACCGGTATGGAGTTGATCCGTATCTGATCTTTTTAGTGATGGAGCAGGAGTCGCACTTCAACACGCATGCCGTTTCACCGAAGGGGGCGCGGGGGTTGATGCAGTTGATGCCGGGAACTGCGGCGCGATTTGGCGTACGCCGTCCGCACGACGCCGCGCAAAACATTTCCGGCGGGACTCGCTACCTGCGCGAGCTCTTGAATCGTTTCAATAATCGTGTGGACCTCGTGCTGGCGAGTTACAACGCGGGCGAAGGTGCGGTGGCGAGATTTGGTAACCGGGTGCCGCCGTATCGAGAGACTCGCAATTACGTCAAAAAGATCAGCTATCGCTACAAGCGTACGACTGCCCGGACCAAGAAGCCCGCTGCTGCACCGGTTGCAAAAGAAGCAGGCGAAAGATAACCGTTATGAAGGGAATACTCGTTACCACATTCTTGTGCCTTTCGCTTTTCGTGACCGCCGCCTACGGCCAGCAGCCTGACGGTCCACTCACGAATGCTTCGGTTGTCAGACTCGTCAAAGCCGGCTTCAAAGAGAAAACGATCATCGCAATCATCAACAACCGGCCGAGCGACTTCAAACTCGATACCGAGCAACTGATCAGTCTGAAGCGAAGTGGCGTGACTGAGAACGTCATTCTCGCGATGCTGTCGTCACAGTTGGGCACCGTTATCATGACTGACGACGAGTGGGGCAGCGATCCGTTCTTCAAAGACCTGAAGCGATCGGGCAATGGCGAGTCGCAGCCGGCCGAGGGCGGCGACACTAATATCTTCGGATCGGGTACGAGTTCGCGGTCGTCCAGCCGTTCGCGAGGCGGCCTCGGCGGAAATGAGAACGACTCAAACCTCAGCGGATCGGCGACAGTACGAATCCTAAAGCCGCCAACTGAAGGTGGAGCAGCCGCGCCGCCGAAGCTCGAGAAGACGCCGACCTTAAACAACGACGGTGTGATTCGCCTGGTCGAAGCCGGATTCTCGGAAGGAACCATTATTAAGAGGATCGAAGAGTCCCCAGTCGAATTCGATCTCTCCCCGGCGAAAATCACCGAACTCCAAAAACGCCGCGTCTCCGAAGCCATCATCGCCGCGATGAACGCCGCGATGGGCGAAAAGTAATCCGCGTCTTTCATCCGCGTTAATCCGCGGCCAAAAAGCCACAAATTAGGTCGTCGCTCCACCCCGTGTGCCACGACGACACACATCGACAACAGATATAATGCCCACCTATCTCGCCTAAACTATGAAACAATTAAGCTTAGTATGATCTGAACCGCACGGCATGGTCATTGCTGATAGGTTCGCGGCCTTGGTACGTCTTAATCTGCCAGGGTACGCCAAATAAGACTAACAAACGGACGGAGAGACGATGCGACCTATCAAGCATGCGGAGAAGGGATTGACGCTAATCGCGGGAGGCCTTTTCAATGCAATTCAATCGGTAAATAAGTACAAGCCCAATCCTTCTTTTACTCCAAAATGGTCAGACAAACCCCTTTTGAAATCCTGGCAGAAGAGCAAGCCAACCCTCGGCTGGCCACGCACCACTGATTCCCTCTGTCCTAACTGCGTTATCGAAGCGCGAGAAGCAATCATCAGTGGCAAGAAAGACGTCAGCGTTCTAATCAACGAAAAAGTCGGCGAGATCAAAGCCCAGATCATCGAGCGTGATGGTCAAATCTGGATGATCAAAGACTGCCCGACCCATGGTCACTTCGAAGACATGATGGCCATCGATTCGAAGTTTCTGACACACATCGAAAAGATGTTTCCGGGTCGAGACATTGACGCTCACAACGACGAGAAACTACACAACCACGGTTCGAGCACGGTTAAGTATGGTCGCGGCGCCGTGTTGACTGTAGACCTGACCAATCGCTGCAACATGATGTGTGACCCATGCTTCATGGACGCCAACCAGGTTGGCTTCGTTCATGAACTGAGCATGGATGAGATCAAAGAGATTCTCGACAACGCGATCACCATCAAGCCGCGCCGCCAGATGTCGGTGCAGTTCTCCGGTGGCGAGCCGTCAATCTCTCCGCACTTTATCGAAGCAATCAAATACTCGCGCAAAGTCGGTTACAACAGCGTGCAGGCGGCGACGAACGGAATCGAGTTTGCCAAGAGCAAAGAGTTCTGCCGTCAGGCTGCTGAAGCCGGCCTCCGTTACGTTTACCTGCAGTTCGACGGTATCGGCAACGACGCCAACAGCCACCGCCAGGTCGGCAACCTGTTCGACGTGAAGATGCGAGCCATTAACAACCTGCACGAAGCGGGAGTTGAAATCGTGCTCGTAACAACCCTCGTAAACGGTATCAACAACGATCAGGTCGGTTCGATCATTCGCTTCGCACTCGACAATCCGAAGAAGATCGCGTTCCTGTCGTTCCAACCGGTTTCGTTTACCGGCCGCGACGAAGAGATCACTGCGCAACGTCGTTTGCAGCAACGCTACACGCTTTCGCACCTCGCTCACGACGTGAAGAACCAGGTGGGCATCACTGAACCGACCCGCGACTGGTTCCCGCTGTCATTAATGGGAGCGTTCGCAGACTTCGCCGACCTCGTACACGGTCCGGATGCTGAGTGGGGCCAGGTGTCCTGCGGTTGCCACCCGAACTGCGGCGTGGGCACGGCTGTGATGATCGACAAAGAATCCAAAGAGATGCGGCCGGTGCCGGAGTTCCTGAACATTCCGGGTCTGGTGAAAGACATGCAGAAGATCACGGATGCTGCGCGTGGCAAGTGGATGTCAAACATCATGATGGGTCTGACGCTCTTGAAGCACTACAACCCATACAAATCGCCATCGCAGTTTACGCTGTACGAATTGTTCAAGAAGTTCGACAAGTCGTTTGGATTGACCGGTAAAGACTACGGCAAAGTCAGCGGCGATCGCAGCGTACAGGACATCGAGAAGCGCCGTTCGGATCGCTGGAACTTCCTGTTCATCGCGGGAATGTGGTTCCAGGATCTCTTCAACTACGACTTCCGCCGCACGGAAATGTGCATCATTCCTTACGGCACGCAGGAAGGCGAGATTTCATTCTGCGCCTACAACACCGGAATCGGTTGGAGAAACATCATCGAGAACATGCACCAGAACGCGACCGTCGCGAAGTGGTATCAGGAGCATGGCCGTCACGAAATCTTTGCCGGCGGCAAGAACGTCGAGATGGCGGACAACAGTCACAGTTTGATTTTGAATGAAGTTGATTTGATGCGGCCCAACAAGCCGCAAATGGAGGGACCGAAGACTGCGCATGAAGAAGCCGTAATGATGCGCAAGCTTTACCAGGAGATGGTGTTGAACAAACAACTCAACACCAAGGAAGCCGACAAACCAGTACAAATCAAGGGCTTGAGCCGGAAGAAGGAAGAGCCTGCCGAGGCCGTGCTGGTTTAGAGGAATTTTTTGATAGCGAACACAGGAGGAAAAGGATAGGTCCTATAGCTTATATAGGACCTATACTTTTGTGCGTTTGGTGGTTTTTGTGGTTAAATATCCCCCCGCAGAGGTTCTAAGAAAGGGAAAGCAGAGAACGAATGGCAATAGTTACCGTTAATCAGGGCGAATCGATTGAAAGTGCGTTGCGCCGCTTCAAGCGTAAAGTGATGACCGAGGAGATCATCAAGGATGCGAAGAAACACGCGTTCTTTATTCCACCAGGTCAGAAGGCGAAACTGAAGTCGGCGCTGGCGCGGAAACGCAATAAGAAGAAGGGCCGCATGCGCATCCCTCGCGACTAGGTTATTCCCTGCACAACTTCAGGCCGCCGTCTTATCTCACCAGTCGTCAAACCAAGATTCGAAATCGGACGCTCCTGAGTGAGCGAGCCGCCGGAAGTGAGTGTGCAAAGTTGCTACGCGGCAGATAACTATGACCCGGATCCTGATCACAAACGACGACGGCATCCACTCCGATGGGCTCATCAAACTCGAGGAAGCCCTGAAGGAGATCGGCGACGTTTACGTCGTAGCGCCTGCATCGGAAATGAGTGGCGCGTCCCACAGCCTCACTTTGGCTCGCCCGCTGCGCATCCGGCAGCTCGACGAGCGTCACTGGGCGATCGACGGTACTCCCACTGACTGCGTAACACTCGCGCTCAACAAAATCCTGTCAGAACAAGACCGGCCGCACATCTGCGTCTCCGGTATCAATCACGGCGGCAATCTCGGCGACGATGCTACGTATTCAGGCACAGTCGCCGGCGCGCTTGAAGCAACGATTCTCGGCGTGCCGGGTGTGGCTTTGAGTCTCGTAGCGCGCGATAATTTCGATTTCACGGAAGCCGCGGCTTTTGCAGTCGTCGCGGCGCGAAAAGTGTTAGAGGAAGGCTTACCCGAAGGCACGCTGTTGAATATCAATCTGCCTCCGGGTCCAATCAAGGGCGTCAAGGTCACACGGCAGGGAATTAAGAACGCCCGCCCGGTGATCACCGAGCACATCGATCCACGCGGCAAACCATACTTCTGGATCGGCGAAGAATACTTTAATGCAAACTCGGTTGAAGGCACTGATTATCACGCAGTGAAATCCGGTTATGTTTCAGTAACACCACTGCGCAGCGACATGACGGATCACATGGCGTTGACGGCAATCGAGACCTGGAACTATCTGAAAGACTCCGAACTACTCCACAAGAGTTAAAATTCGTCTAGGTGCAGCCAGCAAACAAACATCGCGCTTCACTCCAGGAATACTCCATTCCCCGCGAGCGCATGGTTGCACGCCTGCGTGAACACTACGGCATCAACGATCCGCGAGTGCTCGACGCGATGCGGAACGTACCGCGTCACTTCTTCGTGCCGGAAGCCTTACAAAGCCGCGCCTACGGCGATCATGCGCTTCCAATCAGTGCCAACCAGACGATCTCGCAGCCTTTTATCGTGGCGAGGATGACTGAGTTGCTCGAGATCGGTGCGAATAGTCGTGTGTTGGAAATCGGCGCCGGTTCCGGATATCAAACGGCTGTGTTATCGAAGATCGCGGCCCAGGTTTACTCCATCGAGCGCATCGGCGATCTGGCGCGCGAAGCGCAGGCGCGGATCAGGGAACTGGGAATTTACAACGCGACGGTAAAGTGTTTTGACGGCACGCTCGGATGGGCAGCTAACGCACCTTACGATGGGATTCTGGTTGCTGCCGGTGGTCCAACAATTCCGGAGCCATTGATCGCGCAGCTCAAAGTTGGCGGACGTCTGGTTGTGCCTGTAGGTGAGTCGCGCGAGAGTCAACGACTGATTCGAGTCATAAAAACTGAGCAGGGACGTAAAGAAGAAGATCATGGAGGTTGTGCTTTTGTACCGTTAATTGGCCAGCACGGTTGGTCCGATCGGTAAACTCAATATGGTTGCAAAAATCATCGGCATACTTACCAGCTTCATTGTGGCGGTCATTTCCAAGATGGGCTATTCGGGCGTCGTTCTTTTGATGGCGATCGAATCAGCCTGTATACCGCTGCCTTCCGAGATCATCATGCCGTTTGCCGGTTATCTTGTTTACCGCGGTGAGATGAACCTCTGGTGGGTAGGGGTAGCTGGCGCAGTTGGCTGTGTGCTCGGTTCCCTCGTGGCCTACTGGGTAGGTATGTATGGCGGGCGACCTTTCATTGAGAAGTACGGGCGCTACATTCTGCTTTCACGACACGATCTCGATATTGCGGATCGTTGGTTTGCGAAGTACGGCGAAATAATCGTGTTTGTCAGCCGGTTGTTGCCGGCAATCCGGACGTTCATTGCGTTTCCCGCCGGGGTGGCGCGCATGAATCTCACTCGTTTCGTGATCTACACCTTTGCCGGATCGCTGCCGTGGTGTCTGGGCCTGGCCTATGTGGGCCAGAAGTTGGGCGAGCAGTGGGACAAGGACGAGACGTTGAAGACGTGGTTTCACCGCTTCGACTTTCTGATCGGGATCGCCGGGGTATTATTCGTGGCCTGGTGGATCTGGCGTCACATCAAACACTCGCGCCCGATAACGCATTCCTGATGGAGCCATTTGTGCTTGTGGCAAAAAAGAATCGATCGTTGTCACAAACTTATTGAGAGTGCCGCAACCCGAGAGTTGCTTACGTTCTACGCGGCACTTCTCGAAACGCAAAAGCATATTTATGATTCGCTTCCAAGCGACCTTTCCCGGTTAAGTGCGCATCTATCCTCAATAATTCAAGTCGTCAAATCCACCGGACCAGCGCCACTCGTTGAGCAGGCAAATGAATTGATGGAAGCGTCACCCGAAACGCTTGACGAACTACTCCTCGACTACTGGCACACCCGCTCGGACAAACAGTTTTTCGCGAAAGCACTCATCCAGCCTTATGCACAACGACTTGCCGAGTCGGGTGAACTCCGTTCTGACTTGCCACGTCGCGAGAATCAGTGCCCATTCTGCCTGGGCAATCCTCAGGTGAGTTTTCTGAAGATCGCGGACGCAGGCGCAGAGAGTGGCAATCGAAACCTGCTGTGCGCCACTTGTTTGTCGTCGTGGGAATTCAGGCGCGTGGTCTGCGCCGCCTGCGGGGAAGAGAAACCTTCCAAACTAAGCTACTTTCAAACCAGCGAATACGAACACGTCAGAATCGAAGCATGCGACTCATGCAAGCATTACATCAAAGGCGTTGACCTCACTCGCCTCGGTTTCGCCGATCCATTAGTCGACGACGTCGCCACCGCCGCCCTCGATCTCTGGGCCATCGAAAAAGGCTACACAAAAATCGAACTCAATCTCATCGGACTCTAGCCACAAAAAGGCACAAAATAAAATATTAGCCACAAAAAGGCACATAAAGCACAAAATGAATATTAAGCCTTATGTGCATTTTGTGCCTTTTTGCGGCTAATATTTTTGTGCCTTTTTGTGGCCTAACAAAGCGAATACAGATCGAGGCCGGCGTTGAGTCGCAGTTTGAATTGGGCCATACTCTTGTGATCTCTGACTTCCGCCGCCCGTTCAATCGCATCCGAGTAGTTGATGATGTTTAAGGCTCTTATCAACGGGGCCATCGGAACCACCGCTTCGCTGTCGATTCCGTAGCCGTCGATGAACACGTGCTTCTCATCGATCGACAGGTCGTGCAGGGATATCGCGAGTTCAAACTGCGGCGCGAGCGTCGACAGACAGTCTTCCCAGTCGATGATCGCAGCGATCTCCCCATCGTCATCGACCATCGTATTCTTCAACCGCAGATCCCCGTGATTTAGAAACGGCTGAAAGCCCAACGTTCTTGTATCGTCAACAATCCTGCGCAACTTCGTCACTGCTCCCTGCGAAAGAATCTTATGCGCAGTGAATACCAGCAAACGTCTCTCAAGCTCCCACTCATCATCGAGATAATCAACCCACGTGCGACACCGGAATCCCTCGTGGGCCCAATCGAAGTGTCCGCCAAAACCTTTCGTGGGAATTGAGTTGATCAGGCGCGCGTAGTGGCCCATCTGGTGAATGATGCGCTCGCGCTGTGGATGGTGCGTCGCTTCCGAACCGGTCACGCGTCGCGTAATCATGTACGGCTCCGAATCTTCGTCCTGCTCCACAATCAGCACTTCGGTACTGGGAACGCCCGCCTCGCGCACTTTCTGACTGGCCCACAGCTCCTTCTTGAACGCGTCGATCCGGTCCAGTTCCGGACTGATGCGCACGATAAACTGCCCCTCGACGTGATTGACGGCAAAAACGTAATTCGTCCTGCCCGAGCGTCGATAAACGATTCGTCGCGGTGGCGTCCCAAAATGTTTTTCGATGATCTCGTTCGCTAATCGCCGGTAGTGACGAATCGTTGCGGGGCGTTCTGGCGTTTCATCCATGGGCTTTGTGTGCGGCGAGTTCAGCGGCGCGGAAGAGCAACGCTCCGAGCTCGAGTGAATTGTTAAGTTTGATAGTTTCGATCAAGCCACGATAACTGAGTTGATTAGCGCCAACGATCACGGCCAGACCCACACCCGAAAGAAACGTGTCGGGCTCAGCATCTCCGGCGCCAAGGCTATCACGCAGGTCGCACTGCAACAGATTCGCCATCGTTCGCGCGCCGAACAGTTTGTCGACTCCTTTGTGAGTGACGAAGTTGCTGCGCTTCGTGTGTTGATAAGCCATCAACTGATCCTCCGGTGCGTCGATCAGAAGAAAGATCATGCAGATTTCTTCAGCCAGCATCTGGTCTTGCAGTTTCTGAAACTCGATCGCGCTTACGGCCGACGCGCTGCGATACTTCTCCTTCATCGGAATGATGTTCTCCGGCAGCGGTGTCCAGATTACTTCTCCGATACGCCAATCGCGCGGATAGTAAAAGACGAGGATGTTTTTGATGCCACCATCGAGCAGGCCCTGCACTCCCTCGAGCGCCTCCAGGATCTCGTTTTCGGTTAACGGAAAAGCGGCCGCTTCTTCAAAGACAAGTTCGGCGTCGCCGGTCTTCTTCACATAGCCCATTAAGCTGCCGTTACACGTAACGGTCGGGATGGGAGCATTTGAGAGTTTGTACCAGTCCTGTCCGAAGGTGCGAATCACAGAGAGTGGGAAGCGCAGCGAATTCAATATCAGCGGGCGGCCGCGCTCGTAATGGCGCATTAAACCAAGTTCGACCTCTTTCGGAATCGCTATTCTGCCTTGATATTCGTGTACCGCGGTCCCGTCCAGATCGGTGACGACTGCACCTGCGGATGCGAATGACGATTGCTGCATGAACAGTTGTAGCTTCGCTTCCACTTCCTCACTTATTGCCATGCCCCGACTATAAAACCTGACTGTCACGGATCTGTGCACAGATCCGTACTCATCCGTGTTTATCCGTGGCTGAACTTACAGGTTGACACAAATACGGCAGTAGCCCTAGTCTTCTAGTTCCTCCAGTTTTCAGCCCCCTTCCGAATGTCCCGACGTCATCCATCCAGGAGGAGACTGCATGGATGTTTCGAGAAGAACGTTTCTTAAGACGACGATTGCCGGCGGCGTTGGCGTGTCGGCTTTCGGATTTAACCTCGCTCCCATCTACGCGCAAACTCGTGGTTTGAAGATCGATCGGACTACTGAAACTCGCAGTACCTGTCCGTATTGTTCGGTGAGTTGCGGCGTCATCATTCACACGATTGGAGACAAGGCAAAGAACGTCACCCCGCAGGTGGTCCACGTCGAGGGTGATCCCGATCACCCCATCAACCGTGGCACGCTTTGTCCAAAGGGTGCTTCGCTCGAGCAGGACATTTTCAACGAGCGCCGGTTACTGAAACCGGAAGTGCGGCGGCCCGGTTCAGATCACTGGGAAGACATTTCCTGGGATGATGCGTTCAAAGAGATCGCCCGTTGGGTGAAGAAGTCCCGCGACGAAACGTTTGTAGACAAAGACGAGCAAGGGTTAACTGTCAACCGTTGTGAGGGCATTGCCTGGACAGGTGGATGCACTGACACCAACGAGCTGAATTACCTTGCCGTTAAAACAATGCGCAGCCTCGGGGTCTGCTATTTCGAAACGCAGGCCCGGGTTTGACACGGTCCGACGGTCTCCAGTTTGGGGCCCACCCTTGGACGCGGCGCAATGACCAACGGCTGGATCGACATCAAGAACACCGACATGATGTTGATCATGGGTGCTAATCCGGCCGAGAACCACCCGTGTGGCTTCAAGTGGCCCATCGAAGCGAAGCTGAAGCGCAACGCGAAGATGATCGTCGTCGATCCGCGCTTCACGCGAACGGCTGCGACTGCCGATCTCTTCCTGCAAATTCGTGCCGGTACTGACATCGCATTCCTGGGCGGGCTGATCAACTACGCCATCCAGAACGATCGCATCGCGAAGGACTATCTCGTTCACTTCACCAACGCGGCCTTCATCGTTAAGGAAGGTTTCAAATTACCCGAGGATGGTCTCTTTTCCGGATTCGATGGCCAGTCCAGTTACGAAAAAGAAACGTGGAACTACGAAGGCGCCGGCGCTGGAAGATCGAAAACGCCGCCCGAAAGCGACCACCAACCATCTGCCGCAGGAGGCGTGATGGGAAGCGCGACCGGTGGCGGCCATCAGGCTGCCGGTGGTCCGGGAGCAGCAGGCCAGGGCGGTACAAAGCCGCCGCCGACCATGCCAGAGAATGTTGCTTACGATCTCACCCTGCAACACGAGCGTTCTGTTTTCCAGTTGCTCAAGAAGCAGTTCTCACGCTACACGCCCGACATGGTCGAGCGCATCACCGGTGTCCCGAGAGAGCAGTTCATCAAAGCCGCGGATCTTTTCACTTCGGTGCGTAAAGGTGGCGACACGAAGAAAGCCGCCACGATCATCTACGCCGTCGGTTGGACGCAACACACTACCGGCACTCAGATCATTCGCACGGCAGCGATCCTGCAACTCTTGCTCGGTAACGTTGGCCGTGCAGGCGGTGGCGTGAATGCGTTGCGTGGTCACTGCAATATCCAGGGCGCTACTGACATGGGCGGCGTGTTCGATATTTTTCCGGGCTACCTCAAGATTCCCGCTCCCGCCGACACTGACCTCGCCACGTTTTTGAAGCGCACGACGCCAACGCCGTCTAAACCCGGCGAGTGGGACTCGTACAACTACTGGTCCAACACGCCGAAGTTTATGGTCTCTTTTATGAAGGCGCTCTACGGCGATGCGGCTCAGAAGGAGAACGACTGGGCCTATCACTACCTGCCGAAGATCGATCGCAAGTATTCGTGGACTGAGATGTGGGACTTCATGTACCAGGGCAAAGTAAAGGGTCTCTTTGCCTTCGGCATGAACGGGGTTGCGATTGGTCCAAACTCACGCAAGAACATCGAGGCGTTGAAGAAGGCTGACTGGCTCGTTGTTTGTGAGCTTTATCCTGAGGAGACGAGCGAGTTTTGGAACGCGCCAGGCACGACTCCGGAAGAGAAGAGCCGTATCAATACGACTGTCTACCGTCTGCCGGGCGCCGGTTTTGCCGAGAAAGACGGCACGTTTGTTAACTCCGCGCGGTGGTTGCAGTGGAAGTACGTGGCCTTGCCACCACCCGGACAGGCAAAGGTGGACCAGGAGATACTCGCGCGCATCTTCCTGAAAGTGCGTGAGCTTTACAGAGCCGAGGGAGGGAAGTTTCCCGATCCGATTGTGAATATCTCCTGGCCTTACGTGACGCCTGCGAGCCCATCGTTCACTGAGCTGGCGAAGGAGATCAACGGACGTGCGCTTGCCGATCTGACTGACGAACAACTCGCTCCCGGGCAGACGATCAAAGCTGGTCAGCAACTCCCCGGCTTTGCATGGTTGCGTGACGACGGCACCACGGCTTGCGGCAACTGGCTCTACTCCGGATCGTGGACTGAAGCAGGCTCGCAGGCCATGCGACGTGGCACTGACGATCCTTCCGGGCTCGGCATCTATCCGAACTGGGGCTGGTCGTGGCCTGCGAACCGGCGTGTCATGTACAACCGCGCCTCGTGTGACGTCACAGGCAGGCCGTGGGACCAGGAGCGTAGTCAGATCTGGTGGAACGAGAAGGAGCAAAAGTGGGTCGGCAACGATGTGCCCGACTTCAAGGCCGACTCCAATCCGGCGGATCACATGGGACCTTTCATCATGAATGCTGAAGGTGTGGGACGCATCTTCGCGCCGTTGGCGGCATTTGCCGATGGCCCATTCCCGGAACACTACGAGCCGATGGAGAGCCCGATCGCGAATCCATTGCACCCGCAGCAGTCGAACAATCCGATCGCGCAGGTCTACAAATCAGACGCGGACAGGTTGGGAAGTGTCGAACAGGGTTACGATGTGATCTGCACCACTTATCGTCTGACCGAACACTATCACTACTGGACCAAGAACAATCCGATGAACGTGCAGCTCGTGCCGGAACCGTTCATCGAAGTGCCCGCGCAACTCGCGGACGAGTTGGGCATCACTGGTGGTGAGAAGTTGAAGATCACGAGCGCGCGTGGAGTTTATGTCGCAAAGGCGATGGTGACACGACGCATCAAGCCCATGATGATTGACGGCAAGAAGATGTATCAGATCGGAATTCCGATTCACTGGGGTTATCGCGGCATCAAGGAGGACCAAAAAAAGACCGGGCTCACGCCGGCGAATCAACTCTCGCCCGCGGCGATCGATCCGAACGCCTTCACCCCCGAGTACAAAGGTTTTTTGGTGAAGATTGAGAAAGCTTAATCTCCGTAATCTGTGGAACATGAACCAGCCAACCATGCAAATTCAGGAGATTTCGGCGCACCCGGGCCCGGTGCCAGGGGAGGGCACGCAGCGTGCGGTTGAAGTCTGCAAGTACATCGACGTGACCACGTGCATCGGTTGCAAGGCGTGCGAAGTCGCGTGTGTCGAGTGGAACGATCTCACGTTCCGCGAGACCTCTTTCGACAACACGTACCAAACGATGCCCTCGACCGAGTGGAACTACTGGAACCTGATCAAGTTTGTCGAGCACGAGCGCGATGGCAATTTGATGTGGCTGATGCGCAAGGACCAGTGCATGCACTGCGCGGATCCCGGTTGCCTGCGCGCGTGTCCGGCGGACGGCGCCATCATCAAGTATCAAAACGGCATCGTCGATTTTCAACAGGACAACTGCATTGGCTGTGGTTATTGCATCTCGGGTTGCCCGTTTGATATTCCGAAGTTCAATCCGAAAACGAAGAAGGTGTTCAAGTGTACGCTTTGCTCGGATCGTGTGGGGCAGGGACTGGAGCCGGCGTGTATTAAGGCGTGTCCGACCGGATGCCTGCAGTTTGGCACGAAGGAAGAGATGGTCCAGATCGCGCACAGTCGTGCGTATCAACTGAAGCACCAGTCAGGTCTTGCGAATGCGGGCGTTTACGATCCGCCGTCGATTGGTGGCACGCACGTGATTTATGTGCTGCACGACATCACGAATCCGGAACTGTATAGTGGATTGCCTGCGAATCCGGTGATTCCGCCGAGTTATACGGTTTGGAAGTGGTTGGCGAAACCCACCGGGCTCGTGATGGCGGCGCTCGGTGTGCTGGCAGTTTTCTTTCACCGGCTGACGGTTGGACCAAAGCTGCCGGAGGGGGAGGAGAAGCGTGAGTAGTTCGATCGAACAGTACGATGAAGCGGCGCGTGCGAGAGTTCGTCGCGGCGAGTTGTTGCGGCACTCGTTGTACACACGGCTGCTGCACTGGACGGTTGCGATCTCGTTTATTCTCTCGCTGCTGTCGGGCTTCGCTATCTATTCACCGTGGCTCTACCGCTGGCTGACGCCGCTTTTCGGTGGTGGGCCAATGACCCGTTTCCTGCATCCGTGGTTCAGCCTGGTCTTTACGATTGCGTTTGGTTTTCAGTTTTTCAACTGGCTTGCCTTGATGCGTTGGACCAGCGCCGACCGTCGCTGGCTGCGCCGCCTCAGGGCCTACGTCATGAATCGTGAAGCGCGTGAACTCCCCGAGACAGGCTTCTTCAACGGCGGACAAAAGCTCTACTTCTGGCTCATCGTCATCAGCACAATTATCTTCTTAATTACCGGCTTCCCGCTGTGGTTCGACGACGTCGTGCCCAGCTGGCTGGTCGCTGTGAGTTACATCCTGCACGACCTCGCAGCACTCTTAATGCTGGCCGGCCTCATCATCCACATCTACGAAGGCACCGCCGCCCAACCCGGCACCTTCCACTCCATGGTCGACGGCACCGTCACACCAGACTGGGCCCGCACCCACCACCCCGCCTGGTACTCAGAAGTCACCGGCCGAGAGGAGAAGAAAGTAGAATGAGACGAGCTACTGAGGTGTCGCTGGTTTAATTGATGTACCAGTGAATTCAGATGTATGATCACAACCATGACCGAACTAACTTTAACGGCGATCTTCGAAGAGGCGGACGAAGGTGGTTTTATAGGTTATGTCGCCGAACTTCCGGGCGCCAATACTCAAGGTGAGACTCTCGAAGAAGTCCGTGAAAATCTCAATGAAGCGATCGAGCTAATCCTCACGTCTAATCGCGAACAATTTGAAAAGAACTTTACAAGTAACAGGAAAGTAACTCGCGAAACGCTCACCTTGCGCGCGGCCTGAGTTCTATAACATTAATGAAACGAGCCGACCTCATCCGGCACCTCAAATCAAAGAACTGTCTCTTCGTTCGTGAAGGCAGCAGACATACTGTGTATAGAAATCCAGCGAATGGCTCCTATACGACGATTCCACGACATCGAGAAATCAAGAAGCCACTCGTGAGAAAAATCTGTATGGACTTAGGTATTTCACTTCCTTAGTTGTATTCAGAAACGTGCGTTCCTGGTGGTTCAGCGAGTTATCCCTCACGATGTAACCGGGGAGCAGATCCGGCAGGGTTTGAAGCCGTGTGATTGGGCTTCGGCGATGGAGCCGAAGCCGACGCGGTTCTTTAGGGAGATGCGGTCGACCCAGTGGCAGTTCTCGAGGTGAAAGATACCCAGGACCAGATTACCTACGAATGGATCGGAGGCCGTGATTGCTGGTGACGACGCAGGTGGGGGTGGCTGCACGTTCCAGGTGAGCGTTTGTGGATCGGGAGGGGGCGCCGAAATGGGCGGCTGCTGCCAGGGTGGCAGGTTCGACCGTGTCGGCCGGCGAGATTCCTCGATCGCCTTCACGACACCAAACGTCAGACACGCAATAGCCAGACAGAACAGCCCGACAAACAGTGACACCGCAAAACTGAATCCCACAAACTTGAGCAGCAGGTAAGCGCCCCAGTACCACGCCAGGAAGTACCTTCTTAAGAACTCCTTTGAAAAAGTAAACGTGTTTCGCAGGATGTCCTGCGGATCTTTGACGATTACGGGTGACGACGGCGCACCACCAAAGAGCGTTTGCACGGTCGAGGATGGTGGAGTAGCCGGCACTGTCGTCGAAGAACGAGCCTTGTCCTGCCACGGGATCCAACGAATGGTTCTGCTGTCCGGTGGCAGCATTGCCACTTCCCTCGTCTTCGTCTTGGCATCGAGGTCGGCAGGAGCGGTCATCCATCCCGGCAAGGTGGATTTAGCCTTGACCAGATCGAGCAGGGAAGGAACCTCGTCCGGTGGTCCAACTGCGGCGGCGGCGAGAGCATCCGCGAGCATGGCGTGCTCTGGTCCAAGCTCCCTGACCTTCTGAAAGAGCGGGGATGAATCGGGATCGGCGAAGTCAGCCTTTGTGAAGAGCAGGTTCTCGTCGTGATACTCCTGCCACAAACCGGGTTGTTCGGCCAGTGCGAGCAGCGACAGATAGATCACCAGTGAAGAAAACCGATCGAGATTTTCGTCAAAGTGCTGCGCGTCTCTTTGTGGATGCTGGTAGTGCTGATGTCCAACCTCGCTGGCTGACCAGCCCTCCATCTTGGGAACGAAGATCCCGTCGTGATCGACCAAACGCAACTGCCCGTGCTCGACGATGATGTTGCCGTGCTGAAGGTCGCCATGCGCAACACCTGAAACTTGCAGCGCAGTCAGCAGTCTCAACCACTCTTCCGAAAGGTGCAGCAGCACGTCGCGGCGGTGGACCATTTCACGGATGTAAAGATCCAAAGTCGGACCTTCGATCCACTTCATGAAGAGGATCGGAAAGCGATTGCCGCCGACGAGTATTCCTTCGGGAGCGTAACTAAACTCTGAAAGATAAGAGACCGGCGAACCCCAGAGATGCTCAAGGATGGCCCGGTAACGCTGATCGCGATCGCCGAGATAGCCGCGAAAGCATCGCACCGCGAAATCGCCGCTGCCGTTCGTCGATTTGAGTTTATAAACGTAAGCAAACTGGCCGGAGGTCACCAGCGGCATTCCCAGACGATCCACAGCAGGAAGCGTCGTTCGCAGCACCGGATGGGAAAAACAAACGGACGGACACTGGATCGCTTCAGTGAAATACCGCGCCGAGGGCCAGTACTTCGGAATCGTCCCGGTCTGTGTTGGAGAAAGCGCCACT
The DNA here is from genome assembly GCA_036379695.1 of Pyrinomonadaceae bacterium. Taxonomy (GTDB): domain Bacteria; phylum Acidobacteriota; class Blastocatellia; order Pyrinomonadales; family Pyrinomonadaceae; genus PSRF01. The sequence continues at coordinate 22,164 of DASVGE010000182.1, forward strand.
ACGTAATACTCCGCTCTCTGATCTCGATCCGGATGATCGCGAGGTCGTCGTTTCTTATTCTGCCAGCCATTCGCTCATCGTCAAAGAATCGATTCAACTCCTCGTCGGATTTCGTGTCGAATAGGTTCTGCATGCAGCCGTCGCCGTTCTCGAGACGTTGCAGGTACCAGGAAGCGACTGCGTCTGACATCAACCACAACACGTCTCCACTTTCGCAACTCCCGGAGTCGATCACCACTGACGGCATGCAGGTCTCGTGTAGCGCCGCATTCGAGCCGACCAGTATGGGAGCCGTATTGAAACTTTCAGAACGGGAGAGAGGTAAACCTTTGATCAGCTCGCCGCCGCGACAGTGCAACAAGCACGCATCGCCCAGCGCCAGCGCCTTCCAGGACGGCAATTCAGAGTTGAGATCCAGTTCCACGCCCACGAAAGCCGCAAACGATCCGGCGCGGGCTTTCTCTTCGGAATACCACGACAGGTTTAGACCACTCCAGGAGTCGTGAAGTTCCCGTCCTTCTGCTGCCACCCACTGGCGGAATTCATCGACGGTCAGCGTTGACTCGCGTTGCACCCAATGTTGGGCCAGTCTGGCGGCCCAGTTGCGCGCATCGAACGCTTCCGTGGCGCCGTCTGCAACCGCGAAGCGACACGCCTGCGTATCAACGGCGACGAAGTCTTCACACTCAGAGGCCTCCTGGCCCAACTTCGTCAGCAGCAACTGTCGGAGTTGCAGATCCCAAATTGCGCTCTGTTTAACAGAACTCAAGCCAGCTCCGTTCTAGTATCATCCATCCATCTGTAAGGAGTCATGCCGGTCAGGCTGGTACCGATTTCGTAAAACTGAACGATGGATGATGGATCTCCGTTGAAGACGAACCCTCTGGAACCTTCCACTGCGTGGACTCCGAGTTGGGCCGCGGCGGCGAGGAAGTTGCCCGGCAATCTGCTTGAAATCCCAAACAGCGCGCGTGCAAATCCATCAGGTAAGGAACTCTCATCAGTGGGATACTCGATCTTTGCCGATCGTCGTGTGGAAATGTGACAGTTGAACAGCAGCACCGCGCCATCATCGGTGCCGAGCGACATGATCTGGCGGCCGATATCATTCGGATCGCCGTCGCTTGATTCACCATCGGTAAGATGCAAGATGGTTGGCGGAAACCCGCGTGGGTGTTCCAGCAGCCAGCGCTCCAGGATCTCTTTCGCTTTTCCGAGAGCTTCGCACATCGGCGTCTTGCCATCAGACGAAGGATGGATCCAAACCGGATAACGCACGGGAATCTCTACCCACCCGCCGGCGCCGTCTGAAACTCTCTTGTAACTGCTCTTCACCTGCAACGGGTAGTCAGCCACTTCCGCGATCGGAACGATGTTGCGCGCGCTCAAGGGGCCGGAAAAGCAGCTCCCAACCGTGCGTCCATAACCGATCACAGAAACGTGATAGTAGTTTCTGACTTCCTCGGTTTTAGTGCAGCGAATCACGAGGTCGTGCAGCGTGTGGTTGACGACTTCCGCGACGAAATCAGACTTCTTTCGCGCCGAGTCGCCGCTGAACGGATCGGCCATCGAGCCTGATTGGTCAATCAGAAGGATGATACAAGTGGGGTTTGCGCGCGTGATCTGAGCGGAATACATTGGACGCCTATTCTATTACTGAGCGGCCTCCGCCACAAAGAGGCACAAAGGCACAAATAATTAGTGCCTTTTGAGCTTTTTTGTGGCTTTATAACTTACGGGGGATAGCAATCATGGCGAACGATGAATCAGTGCGGAATCACGTGCTCTACTTGCTCAGAGGTGGCGGCGCTCATCTGTCGTTTGACGACTTCGTTGACAGCTTTCCGGCAGATTTGTGCAATCGCCAGGTTGAGGGACTGCCATACACGCCCTGGCAAGTGCTCGAGCACATGCGGCTTGCGCAATGGGACATACTCGAGTTCAGTCGCGATCCAAACCACGTGTCACCGGAGTTCCCGAAAGGTTACTGGCCCAATTCAAACGAACTGGGCACGCCGGCGTCGTGGCAAACGACGGTGGACGAGTTTCGAAATGATCTGCGACAGATGGAAGCACTCGTCGAGGATCCGTCAACAGATCTGTACGCGAAGATACCGCATGGCGATGGGCAGACGATCCTGCGTGAAGCGCTCCTGATTGCCGATCACAATGCGTACCATCTGGGCGTGCTAACGGTGATGGCCCGCATCGTGAAAGCTGTTCCCTAGTTTTTCCACCGCCAGAATAGAACAAGTCAGGAAGAGGGGCTTGCCCCCGCTTTTTATAGGAGGCGAAAAGCGGGGGCAAGCCCCTCTTCCTGACTTGTTCTATTCTTTCAACTAAATGACCGCACTACGCGCGCGCAGCGAGCTTTCGATTCCGTCAAATGCACTGGCGAGAGTTTGTTCGTCAGCCAGGTACACCATGCGAAAGTATCCTGCCTGCGGATCGCATCCGAAACCCGAACCATGGACCACCAGCACGTTGGCGGTTTTGATTAGATCGAGCACAAACTGCTCGTCAGTTCGACCGCCCATGTCGGCGACGTGAATCATCAAGTAGAAAGCCGCTTCCGGAAGCGAACAACTCAATCCGTCAATCGCAGCCACTCGCTTTGCCGCCAGATCGCGGCGGCGCCTGATCTCCTCGATGAACTTCGTAATCGACTGTCGATCGCCTTCGAGCGCGGGTTGAATGGCGTATTGGGCCAGCGTGGACGAACAGAGCCGGCCACCGGCGAGTCGAACGACCGCTGCGATCAGCTCGCGTGTCTGCGCTGTTCGAGTAAAACGCATCCAGCCCACGCGCCAACCTGCAAGCATGTGCGTTTTCGATAGACTCTCGAGCACGACAACCGCGGCGCCCGAACCGGCGGCAAGAACGGATGCAGACGTGGGTGGTTGTTTGAAGCAGAGATCGCGATAAACCTCGTCGCTGATCACGAGCAGATTGTGTCGTGCGGCGAGTTCAAGAAGTGCCTTCGTTGTTTCGTCGCTCGTGATCGCGCCGGTCGGGTTGCTCGGATTGATGAGAATGATCGCGCGCGTCCGTTGATTCACCAGCGAGCTCACTTCATCCATCGATGGTTGCCAGTTTGTTTCGTGATTGAGTTGATAGTAGCGAGTGATGGCGCCGAGCTTGTTGATAATGGCCGGGTAGATTGGATACGAAGGAGCAGGCAGTAAGACTTCATCGCCGGGGTTGACCAAAGCCGTGAGCACGAGATCCGCGGCTTCAGATGCTCCGGAGGTGATCAGCGTATCGTCTGGCGACGTCTCCGATCCTAACGCGGTGGCGTAGCGGGCGATCACTTCTCGTGCCTCACGCAGACCCGCGGAGTGGGAGTAACCGGTAAATTTGTCGCGAGTCGCGCGTGCGACTGCCTCGATCACGCCTGGCGGAGGCCTAAACCCGAACGCCTGCGGGTCGCCAATGTTTAAGTAGGTAATCTTGCGACCCTCTCGTTCCAAAGCCTCCGCGGCTTGAACAACATTCCGGATCGCATAATGAAAGTTTGTGGCACGTTCTGACGGGCTGATCATGGCCGCGTATTATACGCTTCTTCTAACTGTTTTCCCCGGGAGCTGAGCACAAAAGCGCGCTCCAGGTCTTCGAGGAGATCGCCCGGGTCCTCGATTCCGACTGACAGGCGGACCAGGTCTGAAGGGGGCGCGAGGCGGTCTCGCAGCGCAGTGGGAATGCTGGCGTGCGACATGCGGCAAGGCAGGCTAATCGTCGAACCGACTGAGCCGAAGCTTACGGCGACTTTGAACAAGCGTGTCGACTCCACGATCTCGCACGAGAGTTTGTCGTCGCCAGTCGTGAAACTCACCACCGCGCCGTTGCCGTCAGCTTGCTTTTGGTGAGTCTCGCGTCCGGGATGGTCCTGCAGTCCCGGATAGAAAACTTGTGAGACTTCAGGGCGTGCCTGTAAGAAGCGTGCGATCTTCTCGGCTGAAGCGTTTTGACGTTCGACTCGCAGTGACAGGGTTTTTAAGCCGCGTAACAGCAGCCATGCTTCGAACGGGCTTAGTCCTGCGCCTTCCGCGTTTTGTTGAAATGCGAGTTGTTTGTGAAGGGTTGGATCGTTTGTGATCAAAGCGCCGGCGGTGACGTCGCTGTGACCGCACAGAAACTTTGTCGCGGAGTGGACCACGATGTCGGCGCCGAAATTCAGCGGTCGCTGGAAAACCGGAGAGAGCATCGAATTGTCGACCGCCAAATACGCGCCGGCTGCTCGTGCTATCCGGCTCAGATCGTCGATGTCCGAGATACGAAACAGCGGATTGCTGGGCGTCTCGATCAGGATCAGACGTGTTCGGTCCGTCAACGCTTTTCGCAGTTCATCTCCGATGGTTGTGTCAACGTAGCGAACGGAGATGTTCTGGTGCGATGCGAGGCGGTCCAGCAGTCTTACCGTTCCGCCGTACAGGTCGTCGCCGGCGATGATCTCTTCGCCGGTTTTTACGATTCGCGTGAGAGCTGTTAACGCCGCCATGCCGCTCGCGAAGCAGGACGCGTAAGCGGCGTCTTCGAGATCTGCGAGTTGTTGTTCGAGGAGCGTGCGCGTCGGATTGCCGCTGCGCGTGTAGTCGTATTCGCCAAACTCTGTCGCGTTGAGTTGTTCGAAAGTGGCGGTTTGGTAGATGGGCGGGACGATGGCGCCGTACGAGTCGTGCCCGCGACCAAGCTGAACGCAGCGAGTGGATGTTTTCATGCTACACACTCCTGTTCTTCCTCAACGGCGACTGAGTTGCGCCACAGATCAAACAAATCGGCGAGCACTGCTTCGGTCGTGGGCCAACGGCCGGCGCCGCTGCCGCAAACGTCCCACGACTTTCCAGTTTGAGATTGAATTAGCAAACGATTTTCGACGCCGCGGACGTGCGCCAGCGGATGATCGAACGGTAACTCGACCGGCGACACCTTGGCGGCGAAGCCGTGAGACTCACGCCTGCATTCGGCAACGAGTCGTGTTATGCGACTGTTGTTACGGGCGGTTTGGATTTGATTTGCGTTCAGGTTTTGGATGCCGTGCGTCTCGATCGAACTCAACGGCAGATCAACGTCAAAGGCGGCACGTGCGAGTAAGATTAGTTTCTGCGCGGAGTCTGTTCCGTTCAGATCCAGTTGTGAATCGCGCTCAGCGTAGCCGTGCTTCTGTGCGGCAGAGACGGCGCCGGCGAGGTCTGATCCGTTTGCGAGCTGATCGAGAATGAAATTGGTTGTTCCGTTGAGTACGCCGGAAATCGAGTGCAAGGGGGCAAACTTTCGCGCACGAGTGACCGTTTCGAGAGCAGGCAGTACACCGCCGACAGCAGCGCTGTACTTCAGTGCCACGCCGTTGTTCGAAGCCAGCCTTTGCAGGATTGCGAGGTCCTTTGCCAATAAACACTTGTTTGCTGTCACTACATGTCGTCCGAGTCGCAGCGCTTTTGAAATCAGCGTCCGCGCCGGCTCTTCTCCACCGAGTAATTCGATCACCACGTCAACAGGCTCTGCAATCAGCGTTTCGAGGCAAACATCCCGCGTTCCGACGCCAACGACGTCAAAAATCTCCGGCAGCGCTGCGAGGCGCTGATGCACTCCGCCGCCAACCGTGCCGCAGCCGAGTAATGCTACGCGTAACGGTTGAACCTGTGCGTTGGTAAGTACGATGGAATCGGGGTATGGACCGATCTCAGTGGCACGACTCGATCCGGCGCTGGAGACGATGAGTTTCAACCGGTGTTGTTCCGCAAAATCAATTGCTTTGCGTTGCACGACTGCACCGCCAACGCGCGCCGCCGTCGCATAGCTCACCCGGCCGAAGCGTGCGGCAGTTCTTGTGGCGTTGGGATCGCTTGTGTAGAGACCGTCAACGTCTTTGATGAGCCGGCATGTGGCGCCGAGACGTTGCGCAATGAATAGCGCCGTTAGATCCGAACCGCCTCGGCCAAGCAACGTCTTTTTGCCGGATTTGCCTCGACCAACAAACCCAGGCAGGACAACGACTCCATTCCGCAAAGCTTCATGCACGCTCACGGTATCGATCGACGTCAGGTTGGCGTCAAGTACTGGTCCATCCGTAGCGAGGCCGGCTTGTTCTGCGTCGAGGACGGTGGCGCGGATTCCGGAGCGGTTCAGCGCCAGACCCAGTAACGCGGATGAAGCGGCCTCGCCAGTGGCCAACAACGCTGCGACTAATTCATCGTTCGGCTGATCGCACACCGAGTGCGCGCGCTGCGTCAGTTCGTCAGTCGTGTTGCCGAAAGCCGACACAACCGTCACAACCTGAAAACCCTCACGCCACCAACGATAGATCTCGTGGACCGCAGTCGGCAGATCGCTTTCGCTTCGCAACACAGAACTGCCGAACTTCAAAACAATAATTTGTTTATCGCTTTGCATTACTCTGCTCCTTTCGTTTGCGCGAGCGCTTGCGATAGATCGCGAATGACGTCAACGGGGTCTTCCAAACCGACGGAGAGTCGGACGAGACCATCAGTGATGCCTGCGGCCTGGCGTTGCTCGGCGGGAACGTCCGCGTGAGTCATCGACGCCGGGTGCGTGATCAACGTTTCGGCCGAACCGAGGTTCTCCGCGAGCGCGCAGAGCCGGACGCCGTTCATCAGCCGAATACCAGCCTCAACTCCTCCTTCGACTTCGAAAGCGATCAGCGCTCCTCCCGAGGTTTGCTGTTTGCGCGCCAGTTCGAATTGCGGAAACGACTCCAAGCCTGGATAAAGCAGTTTCGTCACCCGGGGATGTGTTTCCAGGAAGCGAGCGATTTTCTGCGCGTTCTCAGAGTGCTGTGCCATACGCAAGCCGACAGTCTTTACGCCCTGAAGCGTCAACCAGGCAGGAAACGGAGACTGGATCGCGCCGATCGCGTTACGCGTGAAAGAAAAGCGTTCGTGAAGTTCAGGGTTCGTCGTGATCAAAGCGCCGCCGACGGTCGCATTGTGTCCCTCGATGAATTTCGTGGTTGAGTGAAGTACGACGTCGGCGTTCAGCTCGAATGGTCGTTGCAGAGCCGGCGTCAGTAGCGTGTTGTCGACGACGAGTAGCGCGCCGGCGTCGTGCGCGATGCGTGCTGCCCGCTCGATGTCAGTGAGTTTCAATGTCGGATTGGCTGGGGTTTCAATGAAGACAAACCGCGTAGGTCTTGCGGCAACCGCCTCGCGCAAAGCTGCTTCATCCGCGGTGTCAACAAACTCTGCCGTGACTCCAAAAGGAGCGAGCACCTGGTTGAACAGCCGCACAGTCCCGCCATAGACAGCTTGGGAAGCAACGACGTGATCGCCTCCTCGCAACAACGCCAGACACAGCACGGTCGTGGCAGCCAAACCGGTCGCGTAACAAGTGCAGTAATCGGCGCCTTCGAGGGCGGCTAAACGTCGTTCGAGTGCGGAAACGGTCGGATTTGCCGAGCGGCTGTAGGTAAACCCTTTGTCTTTGCCGACGGCTTCCTGTCGATAAGTTGTGGTTTGATAGATCGGGGTCAGCAGTGCGCCGGTTGTCGGATCGGCCACTGCGCCGGCGTGCAGCGCGAGTGTGTCAAAGCTCTCAGCTAATTGTTGTTGTACCGCGATTCCCATACAGTCCTCCTTCGGTGATGCAACCAAATGTGGTGACGAAGGAAGGCTGACTGGACCGGCGGCGGGAAATAAAAAACCCCGCGCCTCAGAGTGCGCGGGGTTCCGATGAAAGCTGGAATTTCCTCACGGCTCTTTAGCAGTTTTTAACG
>DASVGE010000183.1:0-5393 GCA_036379695.1 Pyrinomonadaceae bacterium
GCCATCCGCCTGTCGAAAACGTTCAAACACATGTGGCAGAAACTCTGCGGAGATCCCGGGGCCGGTATCGCGCACCACGATCTGGGCGCAACTTTCATCCTGACTGATGCGCACGTTAATCACGCCACTCACAGGGGTAAACTTCGAAGCATTCGAGAGCAGGTTCCAAACGACCTGTTGCAAACGATCTGCGTCGCCCGCGATGACTTTTAGTCCTTGCGGAAAATCGGTTTCGATCTTTATGTCTTTGGCTTCGAGTGCTGGTCTGACTGCGTCGAGTGCGGCGTTGACGACTGAGATCAGGTCTACGGGTCCGAGATGAAGCTGAAGTTTTCCGGTGATGACGCGCGAGACGTCGAGAATGTCTTCGATGATCTGTTTCTGCGCCCACGCGTTTCTCTCAATGACTTCAATCGCGTGAAGAGAGCTTTCATTATCAAGGCGACCGGCTTTGAGTATTCGCGACCAGCCGATCACGGCGTTCAAAGGCGTGCGGAGTTCGTGTGACAGCGTTGCGAGAAATTCGTCTTTCAGGCGGTTTGCTTTTTCCGCATCGCCGCGGGCCATGCGTTCGCGCACCAGTAGTTGCGCCAGCTTCTCCTCTGTCTTTTTGCGCGCCGTGATGTCGCGCATGATGCTGACGTAACACTGTGGCTCGCCGAGACCGCTACGCATCGTGAACACAGAAAGGTCGATGGCGCGCTCTTCACCGCTCCTGATCCGGCAAACGTGCTCGCCGGAATAGTCTCCCGAAGCAATTAGTTGCTTGAGGATGTCGTGGAACGTGTGTTCGCCGAGATAGATCGCTGGAGTTTTGCCTTCGAGGTCGTCGTCGGCGTAGCCGAGTAGTGTGAAATGGGCGCCGTTTTGCTGGAGGTAGAAACCTTCGGGATCGATGATGGCAATCGCTTCCTTCGAGTGTGCGAAGATCTCTCGATAAAGAGCCGCGTGCAACTCTACAGGGCGAGCGGTTGGCTCAGCGGAAGGTTTTTGACGCGACGAAGCCTCAACAGACATTACATTGCCCTATCAGGGACGAACTGAAAGGGGGCTTAGTCGGGTAAGTCCATTTAACCACAAAGACACTAAGTCACAAAACAAGCATTCATTTAATGCCTTTGTATCTTTGTGGTTAAAGTCTGATTGGATTACCGGAATGCACGGATTTGTAAACAGCGTCGGCAATCTTTACGGACATAAAACCGTCATGGGCGGTGACCTGTGGTTCGGAGCCGTTAACAATCGCGTCGATGAACGCGCGATCCTCCTGCACGTATCCCCATCGCTCTTCGCGCGGCAACTGCTGCGTCGTCTGTACGGTGAAATGTCCTTCGAGATTGCTGCTGCTCGTGAGACTCTCCATCTCGCGCGTCACGAGCGTCGCGTGATGACAGAAAACTTCCACCCGCTCGAACGGAAACAGCCAACTCGCATCAGCGGCAGTAGCCAGCGTGGCGTGCATGCCGCTCGCAAACTTCAACAGGATCGAGAAATCGTCGATCTCTTTGTACTCATGCGACGATCCGATCGCGTGCAGGCTCTCAACCTCGCCGAAGAGAAATCGCATCATGTCAAACATGTGAATCGGCGTCTCATACAGAAACCCGCCGGTGATCTCCGGGTCGCCAGTCCATTCGGGTTTGAGTAGTTCGCCGCGGTTCATCTTGACGTGAGCCGAGTGTGGTACGTGCGTTTCCGAGAGCATGCGTTTTAACGTTGCATACACGGGCGCGAAGCGACGATTGTGGCCGATCTGAAACACACCGCGCGCGTTTTGCGATGCTTCGAAAACTCTTTGCGCGTCCGCGACATTCGTAGCGATTGGCTTTTCGCAAAAGACGTGTTTGCCGGTTTCGACAGCAGCAATCGCGAGCGAAACGTGTTGCGTGTTTGGAGTGGTTACGAAAACCGCATCACACCTCTCCAGCGCTTCGAGCGCCGTGGCGACGGCGGTGGCGTTGTGAGTGCCCGCGAGTCGAACCGCTTTCTCGGGAACGATGTCCGTTACGGCTACCAGTTGAACCCGCTCGTCCCGCGCCAGCACTCCGGCGTGAACTTCGCCGATATAACCCGCGCCGATGATTCCGATTTTTACTTTGTTGCTCATTTTGCTTCAGCCAGCACTCGCTCGGTTGCCGCGCGCGCGTCACGAGCAAGGGCAAACGGATCTCGCTCCCAATATTCCGGCCGGAAGATCTCGACACTCGCGACTTTGTTGTAACCGATACTTCTGAACGCCGTAATCATTTCGCGTAACGGAAGAATGCCGAGACCGGGCAAAAGCCGGTGGCGGTCTTCCAACTGCTCGCGCGGCAGATCTTCGGCGTCGTTGATGTGAAATATCTCGATCAGATTAGGATCAAGCGATTCGAGCGTCTCGAAGAGAGAATTGCCGGCGTAGAAGTGAAAGCTATCGATGACGAGCCCTAAATTTTGTCGATTTGTTTCACGCACGATCGCGGCGGCGAGGTTCAGTTTGGGAACACTGCAATCGGGTTGTCCCAGAAACTCGAAGGCCAGCGTGACGCCGTGCGGAGCCGCGATGTCGCACAGTTCCGACAACACTTCAATCGATTCGGCGATGATCTCTGCGCGCGAGGCGCCGCTTTGCGGTATTCGACCGGGCACCACGACGATGCAGGGACAACCGATCCGCCCCGCAATGCTGCTCAGTTCCTCGCATTCGCGCTTGATTGAGTCGTACGCCTTCGCGTCACGAAACGTGACGTGCTCGATGGAGTTGATGCTCAAGGGCGACAGGCCGGATTCGGCAAAGAGATCTTTGAGCTCGTCTGCGGAGCGCTGTTTAAGAAAAGCCCTGAGCTTGGAAGCCCAGATTTCAAGGTAGTCGAAGCCTGCCGCTTTGGCTGCCTGCAAGTCGGTGACAAGGTCAGCCCTCATGGTGGTGGCGCCGTTAAGTGCGAGTTTCATATGTCCTATAAGTCCTATAGGACCTATTTATAACACGGAGGTCTCCAGGTTTGACTTGTCGCCGCCAATAGTTGTAGAAATGGCTTCAAAGACAACTAAATCCGCTTCCCTACTTCCCGGTTTGATCACCGGGAATCGGTTTTTCCGAAGAAGGAGATACAAATGGCCCTACGACTTGGAGATATAGCACCCGATTTTGAAGCTGACACTACTGAAGGCCCCATTCGCTTTCACGAATGGATTGGCGATAGCTGGGCAGTCCTGTTCTCACACCCAAAAGATTTCACCCCGGTATGCACCACCGAACTGGGATACGTGGCGCGCTGCAAACCCGACTTCGAAAAGCGCGGCGTAAAAGTGATTGGTCTGAGTGTGGATCCAACGGATTCGCACAAACGCTGGGCTGAGGACATCAGGGAAACTCAGGGCACGGCGCTCAATTTCCCGGTGATTGCAGATCCGGATCACAAGATTGCGGAACTCTACGACATGATCCACCCGGAGATCAGCGACGTATTCACCGTCCGCTCAGTTTTCGTCATCGGCCCTGACAAGAAGATCAAGTTGATGATCACTTATCCCGCCAGCACGGGACGCAATTTCGACGAGATCCTGCGCGTGATCGATTCACTGCAATTGACCGCGAAGTACAGCGTTGCGACTCCCGTGAACTGGAAAGACGGCGACGACGTGATCATCGTTCCATCACTTTCGGACGAAGCTGCGAAGGAGAAATTCCCGGGCGGCTGGAGAGCACCGAAGCCGTACCTGCGCATCACACCACAACCCAATAAGCCGGCGTCTCAAACAGACACCGCCGCGAAGTCCGCTTCGTAATTATCGAGCCACGGATTTTACGGATGCTGATCCGTGGCATTCCGTAAAATCCGTGGCTCATTGATCTATGAAGCGAATCGTTATCGTGATCCTGTTTTTGCTCTGCTGGGCTCCGGCGTTGCGCTCACAGACAGTTGACGATGACGACGTAATCCGCGTTGACACTGACGTCACCAACCTGCCTTTCACCGCGACTGATAAACAACGTCGCTTCATCACCACGCTGCGGGCGGAAGACGTGCGCGTGCTCGAAGATGGTGTGCCGCAACAGCTCTTCACGTTCCAGCGCGAAACAGACCGGCCGCTTGCAATCGCGTTTTTGATCGACGTCAGTCGCTCGCAGGAGTTCACGCTGGGGGACGAGAAAGCGGCGGCGCGTGCGTTTATCGAGAAGGTGATCCAGTCAAACAAGGACCAGGTCGCGATTGTACCGTTCACAGGTCTTGCTTATCTCGAACAGCCAATGACGCGCGACATACTGAGCGTCTACCGCGTGCTCCAGCGCATCGAGATAGCGACGCCGGCCTACCTGGGTGCAGGGCGGCCGCTGACCGGAATACCGACTGGTCCAGGATTGGCCGCGCCACCCGAGGAAGGTACGACAGCAATTTGGGACGCCGTGGCGCTCACGTCGAGCAACGTGCTGGCGAATGCGCCAGGTCTCAGGCGGCGAGCGATCATCCTTTTGACGGATGGCCTGAACACGACGGGACGGCTGACTCCGAAGGACGCTGTTGCTCGCACGCTCGCTGCGGAAACGGTCATTTACGCGATCGGGATCGGTAACAAGCGCGAGGGAGTTGATCGCGACGCGCTGCGCGATCTGGCCCAACGCACGGGCGGCCGCGCGTTCTTTCCCGATAAGAAGTTTGACTTGAACGCGGCCTTTGCGGAGATCGAGCGCGAGTTGCGCACGCAATATCTGCTCGCGTATTCGTCGACAAATAAGAAACGCGACGGCGCCTATCGAAGGATCACCATCGAGATCACCAACCCCGACCTGCGAAAAGAAAAGCTCGACATCCGGCACCGCCCCGGCTACTACGCCAACCCGCGTTGATTTGAGTACTTTTTTATCCACAGATTACACAGATTAATTGATAAAATCTGTGCAATCTGCGGATAAGAACCTCAAATCAGGTCACCACCGACGGCGGGGCAAGCCCCTCTTCCTGGTCTTATTTTTAGCTTCAACTATTTTATTGTTGACTGTTATCCGAAACCTGCGGTATGTTCCCCAATTCCGCTTTAAGGAAGTAGGACCAAGCTATGCTTCGCACCAGCTATCGCTTCAGTTAAATCCTTTCGCGACCATCCCGGTCGTGACCTCCACGTGTATCCAGGTCTACCGAGAGTCCGAAGGGGCAATCGTGTGGTTGTGTCGGCTCGAGTCGAGCTGACCTCTATGTATGTGTGTGGTCAATGAACCACAAATAGAAAAGCTATGACTATGGAAAACTTTATTCGAGACGCGCTTTACAAACCGAACGACTACATCTCGTATCACGTCGGACGGGAGCTGTCGGAATTGCATCCCGGAAAAACAGTTCTGGAAGGGCAGACCTGGGAGTTTGACTTGGAAGCCTTCGTGCGCGCCGGCCGTTGCTCGGTGATCGAGGATAAGT
>DASVGE010000184.1:0-9997 GCA_036379695.1 Pyrinomonadaceae bacterium
CGACGACAACAAGTGCGCGAGATCCGAAGCGCATACGGATGTCTCCTATATCAACCAGTTTTAATTGAGCTTGGTGATCCTATCGCAAGTTTTGATTATTTAGCCACAGATTACACAGATCGGTTTGTAAAATCCGTGTAATCCGTGGCTAATTTTGCGGCGCGTTTCTCAGGCGTTGCAGCGTCGCGTGTAATAACGACAATCGCAATTTGGCGCGCATCGACACTACCGTAACGGAAGCGAGGGCGTCTTTGACGACGAACTCGTCCATTTCGAGCAGCGATGGTCCGATATATTTCAGATAGTCAGTCGTGTTGAGCGGCGTTCCATGCTCGAGCTTATTGAGCGATGCAATGGCGTCTTTCAGAACTGCGTTTGCGTCAGCTGGTTGATATTTGATCGTCGAACGCAGTAGACCAAAGTACCAGTGGTACTTCTCCCGAATACTGGAGGAGCGCCGTAATCCCTTAATTGCATCGTTGAGGATCTCGATGATCGGAGCTGTTTCGGAGCCGGACCGTTCTGGTAGCCACTGGATAAACGATGCCTTGGCGAGCGGCTGAAAATCTGAAGGGACCGCGTCCAACATAAGATTCATTTCCCCAAAGCGACTGTTTTTATAATGCTCGATCGCACCGTCCGCGGCCCACTGCCAGCGGTACAACTCCCATGATTCACCCCGCACTTCTTTAGGCATGTCATCCAGGAGCTTTAGGGCGCGTTCGAAGTCTTTGTGTTCCATCGCCAGTCTTGCGGCGCGATACTGGTAATCAGTACGGACTTCCGTGTCCTTTGCCTCGGCAGCGGCCTCCAACGGAGCGGTTGATCGGCACTGGTTAATCGCCTGTCGCACAACCGGCCACTGTTTTGGCAGCAAACGCTCAATTTCAGTAAAAAACGGCGAGATCCACGTCACAAATCTGCATTTATCCTCTCCGGGATTGGCGTTTAGCAAATCCAGGAGTAGTTGCAATAGCTCGATTCGCAGCGCTTCGGGAGGTACGGGTATGTCGTCACCGAGGTCTCGCTGCGCTGGAAATGCAACGTACAGGAGCGAGTTCAATAACCTGCCACGAGGGTCTTGCTTTACGACGGCTAGCGCTTGAACGAACAAACTGTCAGCCAGTTTCGGTTCGAGGGCGCGCAATGGGAACAGGAGTTCACGGATGTTGTTATTCGGCGAGCCGGTGCGCAACGCCAGCGCCCCTAACTCAGCCGCACGTTTTGGATCGTCTTTAACTACAGCAACCGCGGCATCGACTAAGGCGTTGGCAGTAGCGCTACGTTCATCTTCCGTTGCCTTATCGGAGGTGAGGACCGCTAGTAGTTGTTTGGCAAGTTTCTGGTCGAGCGGGGTGACAATCGTCAGGAGTACTGTTGCTGTCTCCAATCGTTCCTGACGTTCCGCCGGTGTTTCTTTATTCGGGACTTGCTGAACTACGTCGATAGCATTTGTGATCCATGCTCTTGCTCGCTTCGGATCTTCGCGCCACCAGCGCTGTGCAAGTTTCACCCAGAGCACGGCGCGCTGCATCGAACTGAGGCCGTCTGCGTCCTTGAGCAGGTCGGTGGTGAGCGTCTGGGAACGGACGAGCCAAAGCTGATACTCTGAATGTCGTTGCTGTGCGAACCCCGTCCCACCACCAAAAGTGGTGAGTAGGGCCATGAAAATGACGCAACTACACGCGCGGCGCATATTTCTGGCCCGCATAGTACGCCTCTCGCCCCTGTTTCGCCATTAAACTGTAACTTGCCCTATTACAAAGGCTTTGCTAGAATCCACGACTTGTTACCGTTGGTAGTTTTCTAATTTTTGATAGGACGCTCCGGAAGACCTTCGTCATGAATCGAACTACTACTCGATTCTTTACTTTTTAATGCCGACCCGCAACCACGCGGGCGCGCGGCGAAGGCGCTCCTATCGAATCCGATCGAACGAAGTAACAATAATTGGTGAATCGTAAATCGTAGGGAACGGTCTTCGGCCTTGGGACTCAGGTCTTTGTGCCCATGTCTTGATGTTAGTCCCCGCGCGCGCCTGTCGCAGGTTAGGGGCGCAAGTGGGGAGATGTGAAATGAGTGAGATCAACGTACAACTGAAAAACGGTGAACCGGTTCCCATGCCTGAATCGGCCACGGTCGCTGAAGCTCTCAAGAAGCTCGATCGCGACCTGGCAAAACAGGCTTTGGCCGCAAAGGTTGGCGGTCGCGAGGTGGACCTCACGGCGCAACTCGACGCGCTACGCGCGAGCAACGGCGAATCAGCCACGACCGTTCAGATCGAACCCATCGTGCCGCAAACGCGCGACGGTTTGGAAGTGTTGCGTCACTCAACCGCGCATCTATTGGCAGCGGCAGTTCTCGATCTCTTCCCGGGCACGAAACTCGGTATCGGACCAGCGCTGCTGGACGATCCGCGCTATGGCTTTTTCTACGACGTGATCACGCCGCAGCCGTTGACGGAAGCCGATCTGTCCGTGATTGAAAAACGGATGAAACAGATCGCCAGCAAGAACCTCGGTTATCGCCGCGAAGAGATCCCAAAAGACGAAGCCCTGCGTGTTTTTGGTGAACGTGAAGAACCGCTGAAGTGTGAACTGATCGACGACAAGGCGGGCGAGAAGGTGAGTGTCTATTACATCGACGGCTCGCCTTTCATAGACTTTTGTCTTGGTCCACACGTTCCCAATACGAACAAACTGCGTGCTTTCAAACTGCTCTCGTTGGCGGGCGCCTACTGGAAAGGCGACGCTTCGCAGCCGCAGATGCAGCGGATTTACGGCACGGCTTTCTTTACGCAGGAAGAGCTCGACGCCTGGTTAAAGCAACGTGAAGAAGCTGAGAAACGGGACCACCGTCGTCTTGGCCGCGAGCTCGATCTGTTTTCAATCCAGGAAGACTACGGACAAGGTCTGATCTTCTGGCACCCGAAAGGCGGCGCCATTCGCAAGGAGATGGAAGACTACCTGCGCCACGAACTGTTGGTGCGTGGTTATGGACTGGTCTTCACGCCGCACATCGCGAAGCGCGAACTTTGGTTCACGAGCGGTCACGAGGGCAACTACGCCGACTCGATGTTTTCACCGATGGAATTCGAGGAACAGGAGTTTCGGATCAAGCCGATGAACTGCCCGTTTCACATCGGTATCTATAAGTCTGCACAACGCTCGTATCGTGATCTGCCGCTTCGTTACGCGGAGTTGGGTACGGTCTATCGTGCAGAACTTTCCGGTACGCTCCACGGTCTGACGCGAGTACGCGGCTTTACGCAGGACGACGCACATATCTTCTGCACGTCTGACTCGGTGCGGGCTGAGATTGTCGGTTGTATCGACTTTGCATTGGACCTGTTCCGTGTGTTTGGCTTCGCCGACTTCAAAGTGGAGCTTTCCGTGAGAGGCGACGATCGTAGCCTTTACATGGGCTCGGATGAAGACTGGGAACGTGCCGAATCCGCTCTGGTTGATGCTTTGAACAACCGCGGGATTGCATACCAGCGAGTTGAGGGTGAGGCGGTCTTTTATGGTCCAAAGATCGACATTCGCGTCGAGGATGCGATTGGACGTACGTGGCAGTTGACGACGGTCCAGTTTGACTTCAATTTGCCGGAACGTTTTCAACTCGAATACATCGGCGAAGACAACAAGCCGCACCGCCCGATCATGATCCACCGGGCGTTGTTTGGATCGATGGAACGGTTCTTCGGAGTGTTAATTGAACACTACGCGGGAGCGTTCCCGTTGTGGCTAGCGCCAGTGCAGATCGCCGTGTTGCCGATCACGGATCGTGTTAATGATTACGCGGATGGTTTGGCGCGCGAACTGCGCGAAGCCGGTTTCCGTGTCGAGGCGAATCTGCGAAGCGAAAAAATCGGCGCTAAGATTCGCGATGCACAGTTACAGAAGGTGCCGTTTATGCTCGTGCTCGGCGATCGCGAGATGGAGCAGCAGACGGTGGCAGTCCGAGAACGTGCCCGGGGCGACATCGGGGTGATGTCAGTGGCGGAGTTCAAGGAGATGGCGCGCCGGTTGGTTGAAACCCGCGCGTTGACGAATAACTAGTCAAGAGAATAGGTCCTATAGCTCACATAGGTCCTATTCTTGAAGGCTCTAATTGTAGGAGGTGCAGCAATAGCTACAGGCTTTCGAGGTCGCGGTCAGCGTCCTGATAACCGGCGTCTGCCGCCGGTGCGCATTAACGAGAGAATTCGCGTGCCTGAGGTGCGCGTGATTGGGGAGGAAGGAGAACAACTGGGTGTGATGGACGTGCGCGATGCCGTGCGCGCCGCCCGGGAGAAGGGGCTCGATCTCGTCGAGGTCGCTCCAAACGCCGACCCCCCTGTTTGCCGGATCATCGACTTCGGAAAGTTTCAGTACGAAGCGAAGAAGAAGGCAAACGAAGCCAAGAAGAAGCAGGTAACGATCACGGTCAAGGAAGTTAAGTTTCGACCGGGAACCGACGATCACGACTACGAGTATCGCATGAAGCATGCGCGTCAGTGGCTGCAGGATGGCGATAAAGTGAAAGCCACCATCTGGTTCCGCGGACGCGAAATGACTCACCGTGAACTCGGCGCGCGGATTCTGGAAAAACTCGAGCAGGATCTCGCGGACGTCGGTGAAGTTGAAGCACGACCGAGGATGGAAGGGAACCAGATGTTCATCATCCTTGGGCCGAAGAGACATAAGGGCGGCGGCGGAGGAAGGCCAGACGCGCCACCACCCGCGAATCAATAGAGAAGGGGAATACTTGAATGCCTAAACTTAAAACGCACAAAGGTGCGGCGAAGCGTTTCCGCTTAACGGCTACCGGAAAGATCAAACGCGGCCATTCGCACGCGCGGCACATATTGACGAAGAAGACCAACAAGCGAAAGCGTCAATTGGATATCGATGTGCTCGTCGCTACAGCGGACCATGAACGCGTGATGTCGATGTTGCCTTACGGAAGAGATTAATAGTCGAACTTCATCCACAGATTACACAGATTTCATAAAAACAATCTGTGTAATCCGTGGACGGATCTAATAAAGGAGGTAATCATATGCCGAGAGCAAAACGTGGCAATAAGCGTCTCGAAAGACGCAAGAAGATATTAAAACTGGCGAAAGGCTATCGTGGCACCAAGTCGAAACTTTACCGGTCCGCGAAAGAGTCGGTCGAGCGCGGGCTTAACTTTGCTTACACGGGACGTAAATTAAAGAAACGCGACTTTCGCAGCTTGTGGATCGTTCGCATCGGAGCTGCGGCTCGCCTGAACGGTTTGAACTATTCACAGCTCATGCACGGGCTGAAGCTGGCGGGAAGTGAGCTCGATCGGAAAGTGCTCGCGGATCTCGCGGTCCATCAACCGGAGTCGTTTGCCGAAGTTGCCGCGCACGCCAAGCGCGCACTCGAGAACGAACAAACAAATAAAGCTGCCTGAGTTTGAAAGGATTAAATCAGTGAAACATAAAATTAACCGAACCGCCTTGTTGATACTCACGTTCCTCCTCGGCAGCATCGTTGCTTTTGCCCAGGGGACTCTGGATTTGTCAGGCACGTACGAGGGAATGGTCAAAAGGCCTGGCGGCACCACCGAAGAAAAGGTTTCGCTCGAGTTGAAAAACGACGGCGGAAAAATAACGGGACGTGCGACTCACGGTCAAAAGACCGTCGAAGTGACAGAGGCAAAGCTGGAGAACGGAATGCTCATGCTGAGCTTTGGCGCGGACGCAAAGTTTGTCGCCAAAGTTGACGGCGACAAGCTTGTCGGCGAAACGGTGGATGGAGCCCACAAGGTTTCGATGGAGCTGAAAAAGGTAACGCCTGCCGCTGCTGCTGCACCTGCCGCCGCCCCTGCTGCTGTTAATCTCAACGGCCAGTGGGATGCGATTGCGGATGCGAATGGACAGCCGTTCCCGTTTGCACTCACCTTGAAGGTTGAGGGTGAGAATGTTTCCGGCGGCAGCAGTTCACAGCTCGGCGATGCGACGATCAAGTCGGGGTCGTGGAAAGATGGCCGGCTGTCGTTTCAGCTCGAAGGCCAAAACGGCACCATCACGCTGACCGCGACCGTCATCGAAGGCAAACTTTCCGGTGAGTTTGATTACGCCGGTCAGTTGCAGGGCAAATGGGTGGCAGCGAAGAAGAACTAACCACTAAGGCACAAAGGCACAAATTTGTGTCTTAGTGTCTTTGCGGTAAAGACATTTGAAATGACAGAAACAGATCAGTCACCTGAGCGGCAGGTGGAGGAAATTAACAAAGCGTTCGAGCAAGATTTCGAACGCTTTGTTCCTTTTATTAACAATCCCTCAACGTTAGGACTCGAACAAGCACGCGCTGAACAGCGTGCAGTGGGTGAGTTACGCACCCGCCATCTTGGAAAAAAGAGCGCACTTGCCGCCGCCAAGAAACTAATTGGCCGCATAGCGCCAGCGGAACGAGCCAGCTTCGGTCAAAAGGTCAAAGAAACTGAAGAGAGGTTCGATACGCTGGTCCATGAGGTCGAGGTTAGTTTACTGGAATACATCGAGAACGAGCGTACCGCGCGCGAGAGCATCGACGTCACGATGCCCGGACGCCGCCCGCGCTCCGGTCATCGACATCCGATCACGTTGTTGCGCGAACGCCTGGAAGACGTCTTTGTCGCGCTCGGCTACGCAATCGAAGACGATCGCGAGATCGAAACCGACTTCTACAACTTCGACGCGCTCAACATTCCGGAAAACCATCCGGCGCGCGCGTGGCAGGACACCTTCTACACCACTGACGGCTTCGCGCTTCGTTCGCAGACCTCAACTGTGCAGATTCACGCGATGCAGCGTCGTGGCGTGCCGGTGCGGATGATCGCGCCCGGCCGCGTGTTCAGACGCGACACTCCCGATCCGACTCACAATCCGATGTTCTTCCAGGTCGAGGGTTTGTGTGTCGAACGCGGCATCACCATGGCGCATTTAAAAGGCACGGTGGCGGAGTTTCTGCGGCGCATGTTTGGTCCTGACACCGTAACGCGGTTCCGGCCATCGTACTTCCCGTTCACCGAGCCGAGCGCCGAATTTGATTTCAGTTGTTTCAAATGCAAAGGCGCGGGCTGTCGCATTTGTAAAAACTCCGGCTGGATCGAGTTGGGTGGTTCGGGAATGGTTCATCCGAACGTGCTACGCGCGATGGGCGTCGATACGGAGGAGTTTTCCGGATTTGCGTTCGGGCTGGGGATCGATCGCATGTGCGCGCTGATGTATGAACTTGACGACATCAGATTGCTCTTCGAGAACGACGTCAGATTCCTGGAGCAGTTCGAGTAAGCATGCTTTGCTCCGGAGGAGCAACATGCTTATAGCTCGCAACACAATAATTATCTCGCTCCGTAGGAGCGCAATGTAGAACATGTCGCTCCTAACGGAGCGAGAATCCGTAAAATACGAAAGCTATAAACATGTTGCTCCTCCGGAGCAAGAACAGAGCAAATGTACATAAGTTTTGAGTGGTTGAAGGAGCTGACGGAGACCAGGCTCAGCCCCGATCAGTTGCGGGAGCGGCTGACCATGGTCGGGTTGGCGATAGATGCGGTTGAGCAGCACGAGGGCGACGCCGTGCTCGATGTTGAGGTGCCTTCGAACCGGCCTGATTGTTTGTCGCACGTCGGTATCGCGCGTGAAGTGGCAGTGATTGAGAATGGCCGCATGCAAATGCCCGCCGGCAAGCAGATTAAAACCGAAGGGCGTGCCGAGAGTTTAACTTCAGTCGAGATCAAGGATCCCGATCTGTGTCCGCGTTACGCAGCGCGTCTCGTGCGTGGCGTGAAGATTGGTCCTTCCCCTGACTGGCTGGCGAAACGTCTCGAGACTATCGGCCAGCGTCCAATAAACAACGTCGCCGATATCACTAACTACGTGCTACACGAGTTGGGCCAGCCCCTGCACGCGTTCGACTTCGACAAGCTCGGCGGACACCGGATCGTCGTTCGGCGTGCAGCGCCGGGCGAGAAGCTCACTACTCTCGACGGTGTTGAGCGAACGCTTACCGCCGATATCCTCGTCATCGCAGATGCAGAGAAGCCGGTGGCGCTGGCCGGCATCATGGGTGGTGAACACTCGGAAATCTCTTCCGCGACGAAAGACGTGCTGATCGAGAGCGCTTACTTCAATCCGCAATCCGTCAGACAAACGGCGCGTCAGTTGAGTATGGACACGGAAGCATCACGCAGGTTTGAGCGTGGCGCTGATTGCGAAGGTGTCTTGCGTGCGCAGCAACGCTGCATCGAGCTGATCTGCGAGATTGCCGGAGGTGTTGCAACTGACGACACGATCGATGTCTACCCACACCCGTTGCCGGAACGCGTTATCGGTCTTCGTCCCGAGCGCGTGCCGGCGCTGACATCTCTGACAGTTGAACCAAATGAGATCGTGCGCATTCTGACCGGGCTGGGTTTTGAACGTAACGGCGACTCAGGCGGTCGCATGAGTTTCAGGGTCCCATCGTGGCGCATCGACGTCGAACAGGAAGAAGATCTGGTCGAAGAAGTCGCACGTCACAACGGTTACGAGAAGATTGGAGAGGAACTGCCGCCTTCAAACTCTTCAGGCGAATACCAGCCGGCTGAGATGAAGCAACGTTCCTTGCGGCGCGCGTTGAATTCTTTCGGGTTCGACGAGGCAATCAATTTCAGTTTCATTCCACAGGAATCGCGCTTTGAATTGATCCCGACGCTGGCAGGAAGCGAGAACGATCAACCTCAACTCGCCAACCCGATCATCGAAGACGCCGCCTGGATGCGTGGAACACTGCTGCCGGGTTTGCTGAATTCTGTGCGGCACAATTTCAATCACGGCATTCGCGACGTGAGATTGTTCGAAATTGGCCGGATTTTCTCGATGTCCACCCCCGGTGAGCTGCCACAGGAGAACCTCGCACTCGGGCTGGTCGCAACCGGAGGCGTACTCGAAGAGGGCCGCGCGCAAGCCGAACGGGAGATCGACTTTTTCGATCTGAAAGGCGCGTTGGAAGCGGCCGTCGATTGGATGAACCTGAGCCCGTTAACATTCACGCCGTCGTCCGTGCGTCATCTTCGTGAGGGGCAGTCGGCCGTGATCAAGTCTGGTGATGGAACATCGATCGGCACGATTGGTCGTCTGGCTGAGAACGTGGCCACCGGGTACAAGTTTCGCCAACCGGTTTACGTGTTGGAACTTGATTTCGGTGCGCTGCTGAATGGTCCAGTAAAAACGATCCAGTACTCACCATTGCCTCGTTATCCTTCCGTGATGCGCGATATCTCGTTGCTCGTTAACCGCAACGTTGCGCTCGACGAGATCGTCGCTGTCGTCCGTCAGCAGCAGGTTGGCGATTGTCGGAGTGTGAGGTTGGTCGGCACTTTCGAAGGCGGGAATATCCCGTCGTCGAAACGCTCCGTGACGTTGCGGCTCGAGTATCGTTCTGACGAACGCACGTTGCGCGATGAAGAAGTGGAAGAGTATCACTCGCGTTTGACTGCGCGGTTGCTCGAAACCTTCGCCGCAGAGCAGCGCTAAAAATAAATCGCGCGTGATTGCAAAATGAGTCTTGCGCTCGCAGGCACTAAGGCGGATAATCGTCCGCGATCTTTATTCCACACACGTCGGGAGAGAAAATAGATGGTAGGTCTGTCAGGCTTGGAAAAGTTTTCTCATTTGGAAGATAAGATCTATCGCACCATCGAACTCACCAAAACGTTACGACAGGAAAAAGAGAACCTCGAAAAAGAACTCGCCCTCATTCACCGCGACATGGGCAACGTGCTTAATGAGAAAGAGCGCCTCGAGAACCAGGTCGAGAAACTGCTCGCCGAACGTGAGACGATTCGCATGAAGGTTGAAGCCATGCTTGATGCAGTTGCCGCTCTCGATCCGGAAATGGTTGAGGAGTTCAAATGAATTCCGGGATCGGCCGAGTGATCAACAAAGGCACTATGGAAGGCAGTACCGGTAGTCCCACCATTCGCGTCGAGATTTACAATCAGACCTACAACATCCGGT
>DASVGE010000185.1:0-21318 GCA_036379695.1 Pyrinomonadaceae bacterium
GCGGCGGATCTGCTCCTGTTTTGTTTGCAACCCGCTCATGCCTTCACCACCCAGCCGCTACCGCAGACTGTATCGAGGAAACTGCTCTGAATGGTGCTCAACACACGCATCGCCTCACGATACCCATTTAATGTGCCTACATCGACGTACACTTCGCCTGCGGGAACCGCCAGCGCCTGGCCACCTTCAGCCAGAAACGCGTTCACCAGCGAGCCGATGTATTCGTCACACCGATCGCGTTTGCACCACAACTCATAAAGCTGATGGAGAACGGCCCCGGGCATCTTGAATGCTCCCCAAACCCACGACGAGCCGGCGTCAGTTTTCTTCACGTCAATGCGCAGTACGCGGCCATGTTCGTCCGC
Source organism: Pyrinomonadaceae bacterium (assembly GCA_036379695.1). GTDB lineage: Bacteria > Acidobacteriota > Blastocatellia > Pyrinomonadales > Pyrinomonadaceae > PSRF01. The sequence goes on from DASVGE010000185.1 coordinate 366, forward strand.
AACCACAGCATCGAAGAACTCCGGATGCTCCACTGGAAACACCAGGAACGAGAGCTGATCGTCGGGCAGGAAGCAGAAACCATCCTCGGGAAACCAGATCGTGTCAGGCAGGCCGATAACAACCACGTCGCTGACATCGATAAAGGGCAGCGCGCGAAAGATCGCGTCGCACAATCCGGCTGCGATCGGCTGCACCGTGTAGCAAAGTGTTGCCGGTCCAATCTCGCCTCCGAAATATTCGAAGATGTCAGACTTGCCTGGACTGACGACGAAACAGATCTTGCTTGCGCCGCCCTTGATCATTCGTTCGACGAGATACTCGCTGACGGCGCGCGGACGTTCGTTGCCGTTCTCCGTGCGGCTACCGACAGGCAGCAGCTCTTTGGAAAACGCGAGTGGTTGAATGCGACTGCCTATGCCCGCCGCCGGCACGATTCCCCACATGGCTCAAACCTCAGCAACCATTTGCTTGCAATTAAGAGTTTCGACCGCGGGCGTGCTTAGCGCCGCGTCGAAGATGTACTCCAGTTCAGCCGCGCGGTGAGCGGCGGTGTGCGATGCGAGTACTCTCTGGCGTCCCGCTTGCGCGATTTGCGCAAGCTCCGCGTTCGACAGTTGCATCGCAGCGATCACGTCGTCAGTGTTGCGCGCGACGAGAATCTCGACTCCGGGTTCGAAGAATGTGTCGAGACCGGCCCATGCGTCCGACACGATCGCAACACCGCATGCGGCGGCTTCGAACAGTCGACCGGACGGGCAGTAACCCATTCGCGCCATTGCGCCTCGCGTGACGTTGAGAGTCAGCGGTGAAGAGCAAAAGAATGTTGCGTGTGCGGAAGGTGGAACGTGCTGCACGTACCAGATGTTTTGCTGCCACGGAAAGTCTTGCGGATACTTCGAACCACCTACGACAAAACGGCGCTGCGGCGACTTACATGCGACCTGGATGAACAAACTGTCGAGCAGTTGCTGACGATCGGGAGCATAGGTGCCGAGATATGAGAGGTCGGCGAGATAAGCATCACGAGCCGGCGCCGGATGATGCACGTCCGGATCGACACTTCCGAACAGCGGTACGACGCGACCCGCATCGAGTTGATCGCGCAGGGCATCGAGCGCGGCGCCCCCGGTGTAGCTCAGCACCAGATCGAAGTCGGCGAGCTTGCGCGGACCGATATAAGCGAGTTGTTCGCCGTTCTGTAGTGCTTCGAGTGTGATGGGCGTGTCGAGATCGTAAAAGACACTCAGGTTAACGTTCGACGAGGCTACGAGATCGGTAGCGTCGATTCCATCGGGACAGTACGAGGTGACAACGGCAACGTCTGACTCGGCGATCATCTGACGTGCTCTGGCTGAGATGTCATGCCAGTCGTCATAGAGAAAGAGCTCGACGCCCGGCATCTCCACGAGATCTCGATGATGGGCGTAGTACGGAACGTCACGTTCAAAAAAGGCGATCTCGTGACGACGCGCCGTCAGCGATTTAAAGAGACCGCGAAGGAGCGTGGCGTGGCCGTTACCCCACGATGAGCTGATTGTCAGTCCAAAGAAGACGATTTTCATATGGCCCACAGATTGCGCAGATTACACAGATTCTTTTGAAGAAAGTCTGTGGATTAGTCAGCCCATAACTGACTCAATTCGCACCTGTTGTTTATCGTCAGCAGCGTCGCGCTCTCTTCGTCGAGTCCCAGGACGCTGACCGAACATGGTGAAATCTCGAGGCGCTCGATCATGTCGATCGGTGTCGCCGTAAAATATGCGACCGCAGCCCTGATGATGTCGGCATGCGACACGAGGGCCACGCGTGCATTGGTGTGCTGACGTGAAAGCACGTCCAACTCTTTGACGATCCTGTTCTGCACATCGAGAAACGACTCGCCACCGGGAATGATGGTGGTGCTGCGACGCGCGTTGTAACGACGCCAGCGTTCGTCAGTCGAAAGTATTTCGAAAGTCTTGCCGGTCCAGTCTCCGTAATCGATCTCGTTCAACGCGTAATTCTTCTTCACGTCAAGTTTCATGTTTTGCGCGAGCGTGTCGGCAGTCTCAAGGGCGCGTTCGAGTGGACTGCTGTAGAGCGCCTGGAGCTTTATGCCGTTGAAGCGTTGCGCCAGTTGCTGTGCCTGAAACTTGCCTTTTTCATTCAGACAAACGCCGGGCGAGCGGCCCCAGAGCTTGTGACCGAGCCCGCTGCACGACGCATGTCTGATGAGAAAGAAAGTCGTCATGCGATTGCTCCCGCGGATTGAGTGCTGAGCGTGGTTGTCGTCGCCGTATCCGTGACTTCGGCGACGTAGCTCTCGAGTTCCAGCACTCGTTGTTCGGATGTATGACTTGCGAGTACTCGCAGGCGTGCACGTTCACCCATGGCGCGCCGGTCGTTCTCCGGGATCTCTTCGAGATAAGCCAGAACTTCTTCCGGCGAAGTCGCAGTCAAAATCTCCTCATCGAGTTCGAAGAAAGTTTCCAGACCTGTCCAGTAGTCGCTGATGATCGGCGTGCCGCACGCGGCAGCTTCGAAGATGCGCACGCTGGGCGAAAACCCAGCCGTGCGCATGTCGGCGCGGGTGAGATTTAATGTGAACCGCTGCGAATTGTAGAAATTCCGGTGAGACACCGGCGACAGATGTTCGATCCTCTCCACGTTTGCGGGCCAGGCGAGATCGCGTGGATACATCGGCCCGGCCACAACGGTTTTCAATTCAGGTGAACGCCGTGCGGGATCGACCAGCAGCAGATCGAGCGATGGTTGGCGATCGCTACTGTATGTGCCCATGTAACCAAGATCCCACTTCAGCGCGCGCTCTTCCGGGAAATAGACCTTGGGATCTACCGAGCAGTACAACGCGCGCGCCATCGGCGATCCGAGTTCGTTCTCGATCGTTCTCAACAGTGGGCCACCTGCAAAAGACAGGTACAGGTCATAGCGACGGACCAGCCGCGCCGTAACGTACTCAGCGTCACCCGTTGCGAGTTTGGCGAGCGTTACCGGAGTATCGATGTCATAAAACGCTTTCACGCCACGACACGTCCGCAACACCCATTTACCGATCTCAACACCTTCCGGAACATACGAGCCGACGATACAGAGATCGGCGTTCATCACTTTCCGCGCAAATCTCCTCTTCAACTCGGCCAAAGATCCATAAAGCTGAGTCAGACCAAACGGCGGATTGGGCATGTCGCGATGCTCGGCATACCACGGCATGTCGCGCTCGAGAAAACAGACGTTGTGCCCGCGCGCACTGAGCGCACGAACAAGCGCGCGATACGTAGTCGCATGACCATTGCCCCACGAGGAAGTAATGGACAGGCCGAAGATTACGATGTCCAGCGGTTTACTCATGTAAGTGCTTCACTTGGTTCTTTGTAGGCGTGACCCTCCGTAGTCACTCCAGTGACGAACAACGGCACTGATCTTTCATCAAGCAAACGCTGAAGCTGCAAGGCTCGATGTTTGTATGTGTGTTCAGCCAACACTCGCTGTCGCGCCGCTTCGCCAATCCGCCTCGCTCTGTTCGCGTCTAACCCCTCCAGGTGTCGCACCACGTCGTCAGCATCATGCGCCACGAGCACCTCGCGCTCCGGTGTCAGAAACTTCTCAATCCCTTCCCACGCATCGGTGATCAAGCAAGCCGCCGCGCCTGCCGCTTCGAAGATGCGCGTCGGCGGCGAAAACCCGTAACTGGCCATACTGTCGCGATTCACGTTCAGCACCGCGCGCGCCGAGCAGTTGAACAAGTTGTGATCGCGCGTGTAGACGTGACCTACATAATTCACGTTTGTGGGCATCGGTTTATCCGCCCAGCCACTACCGCCAAGCATGAAACGTTGACCCGGCAGTCTCTTCGCGGCCTCGAAAAAGAATTGCTCGATTCGTGTCTCGCGATCCGGCAGTCGATTGGCCAGCAGTGCCAGATCACACTCAAATCGTTCCTCGCGCGGTACCGGATGATGCGTATCGGGATCGAGTGCGTTATAGATCGGCACGCACAGTTGCGCGCCGAGCGCTGTGTAACCCTTAACGACGGGTTCACCACCGCCGTACGTGAGAACCAGATCGTAAAGCGGAATCAGATCGTTGAACGGGTCGGAAGCGTCAGCCTTGACGCGGTCAAGAGTCGCAGGGGCGTCAACATCCCAGAAGACCGCGAGTGTGTGTGCCTCCTTGAGACCCAGGATCGCTGCTTCGAGCAGTTGATCGTGAGCCCCAACCCCACTGGTCTTGATGAGCATGTCGACGCCACGTGCGTCTTCTACTGCTTTCAAAACGTCCGCCTCGTCATCTATTTGATAGACGACGACTCGCGCCCAGTCGGGATCGGGAATGTCGCGATGTTTCTGACGATCGTAAGCGTCGGGTTCGTAGAAGGTGATTCGATGCCCAAGCTCGTGCAGCGCGTGGATGATGCCGCGGTAGTAAGTGGCGGCGCCATTCCAGTAAGCCGAAACCAGGCTCGATCCGAAGAATGCGATGTTCATACTGCCACCATTGCGCGGTTCGTTTCTGTCGTGAGCTCTGCGTAGATCGCGAGCAGTTCGTCGACGCGATGTGCGCACGTGTGCCTTTGATTTATGGTTGCGAGGCCGTTGATGGCCAACTCCTCTGCAAACGCAGGCTCGTTCAATACTTTGTGAATGAGTTGCTTCATCTCATCGCCGTTGTGAGCGATCAGAAAGTCGCTGCCCGGCGTGAATAAGTGTTCCGTGTCGTGCCAGGGTGAACAGATGAGCGGGACACCGCAGGCCAGAGCTTCAAAGGGACGAATGGTGGGGATGCCGGGAAGTTCTGTCACGTACGGGCGACGCGGAATGTGTAGCGTAACGCGCGAGCGCGCGAACACTTCGGGCACCTTGTAGTTTGGCAACCAACCGCAATAGCGAATGTTTGCGCTGGTGAGTGTCGCGATCGCTTCCTCGGGATAGCGAACGCCATACACTTCCGCGTTCAACTGCAATTCTTTAACCGGTTCGACAAGAAATTCCTGCAACTCGGCGGTGCGCTCGTCGTCGCCCCAGTTTCCGATCCAGACCAGATCGAGAGTGTGGGCAGTTTTTGGTATGGGATGAAACACACGCACATCCGCGGCCTCGTGCCAGGTCCAGGCGCGTTTGGTCCAACCGTTGCGCAGGTATTTGTCGTTGAGAGCTTGTCCGTAGGCGAGTACGCCGTCGTAGTCAGTCAAGCTAAACGGAAGCGCTTCCTGCGCCGCGATGCGATGATGCGTGTCGTGAAAGAGCAGCAGAAAGTCTCTGTGGCGGCGCCGGTATTCGCCGATACGTTCGATCAACTCGGGCTCGTTCCATTCGTGGACGATGACCAGTTGCGCGCCGTCGAGCACTTCGTCCAGGTTCAGTTGCGCCCGGTCGTAGCGGTTGGCCCAGAGTTGCGGATAGGCGTTGTAAAACTCGAACAACGGTTGCGGGCCGTGTTCCGCGATCAGGTTCTGCACGCTCCATGAGTCGTGCGGCTCGTAAACGGCAACTTCATGTCCGCGCGCAACTAGCTCGGAGGCGATGCCACGCAGGAAGTGGGCATTCCCGTGGTTCCAATCCGAGATCAGTGACTGGTAAAAGAGCACTATGCGCATTGCGCGAGCTTCTCCTTAACTTGCGCATATAGCGACAGCTCTTCGTAAGCGGTGAAATAGTTTTCAGCCATGCGAGCACTGGTGAATTCGAGTGCGCGTTCGCGTGCGCGCTGGGCCAACTGGCGCCGCCGTCGCGGGTTATTGATCAGTTCGAGCAATTCGACTTTCAACGCCTGGCTGTCGTTCGGATCGACGAAGACGGCTGCATCGCCCCAAACTTCATGCAGTGAATCGATGTCGCCCAGGACCAGAGCACAACCGGACAGCGCGGCTTCGAGCGGCGTGTAACCGAATGGTTCGTAAAGAGCGGGAAGCGCGTAGACGGAGGCCGCCGCGAGCCAGCGACGTAGTTGCGCTTCCGGAAGAGAGCCGAGCCAGCGGCACCCGTTTTTGAACGAACGATGCTGAGTTGCGTTATCCGGATGTTGGAAATCACCGGCAACGAGAACGGGCCACGGTAGCTCGGGCGCGATCTCTGCGACGCGTTCGATGTTCTTCGCTTCGTCCCACAAACGACCAGCGGCGAGGATCAAAGGTCGCTTGGATTTCTGTTTGAAGTCGTCGGGATTGCGTCCGTTTGGAATGACCCGGGTGTTTTTGATTGGCCCGTAGATAACGTTCAACGCCTGCATCATCGCGGCGCTGGGTGTAACAACCGAATTAGCTGCACGTAGTCCGCTCTTAACTTCATGCTTGTAACGTTGCCACTCATCTGGAGGCGCGTCGCCTTTCACCGCCTGCCACCACGAAAAGACGCACGAATGTCCCACGACGAGTGTTGGGGTTTGCCATGGCAGATTCGCGTGCGCGTAACCGTTGAGATGAATGATGTCTGGTTGCAGACGATCCTCGAGATGCAGCAACCAGTACCCGGCGTGCTTCACGTCAGACCAGCAATCGGGCATCCATTCGAGTTTGTAGTTGCTCTTGAAGAGGTTGAGATTACTTAGGCTGTGTGCGTCGTTACGTTGCGCAGCACTGAGCGGTGGTCCCATGACAGCGAGCAGGACTTCGACGCCGTAAGGTTGCAGCGCGCGCGTCAACTCCAGCGCGTACGTCCAGACACCACCAACAGTGTCAGCCGTCATCAGGATTCGTTTGACGCTCATTTGTAAACGCTATCGATCACTTCAGCTAACGACACATAATGCTCCGCGACGGGATCGAAACCTTCCTCATCACTCAATCGCTTCACCCATTCAATCGCTGCCAGACCGCCCCACTGCCACTGCGAATCCTGCGGATCGCTCAGTCGCTCGGTATGCGTGCCCCGGAACCTTTCACCAACAAAGTCATAAAAAGATCCGTTGACGTTTCGCAGCTTCGCCCCGCCTTCAGTGCCGTAGAAAGCGATCTCGATATCCGCTTCGCGACCGACATGAAGATTCCAGCAACAACTCATGTTGATCACAGTGCCGTCCATCGTCTCCATCATCGCGACTCCGTAATCCTCAACCTCATCGCACTTCAATAACTCTCCATTTGCAAACAACGAGCTTTGCACCCGAGCAATGCGTGGATAGCCGAGCGGTTGCAGCGCCAGATCGAGCAGGTGCGATCCGAGATCCAGCACACACCCGCCACCCGAAAGCGCGTAGTCGCGAAACCATGCCTTGTCAGGTCCATAGCCATTGTGAAACACTGCATCAACCGCAAAGATTTTCCCGAGCTCACCACTTTTGACGAGGGCACTAACCCTTTGCATCGCCGGTATCGCGCTGTACGACAGGTCAACTCCGAGCAGGCTATCAGCGCTTCGCGCCGCCTCGACGATCCTTCGCGTTTCAAACGCATTGCGACCGAGAGGTTTCTGACAGAACACGGCGATGCCGTTCCGTAAAGCCGCGATCGATTGTTCCGCGTGAAAACAGTTGGGCGTCGCGATGACCACCCCGTCAACGTCGTGATTGAGCAACTCTTCGAAAGCAGAAAAGACTACGGCGTCCGGCGAGAGCTTCAATCCTTCCGCTGCTGCATCCGGTTGCACGTCGTGAACGGCCACGACTTCCGCAACGCCGGCTTCCACAATCGACTGGAGACGATTGCATCCGATCCAGCCCAGCCCAACGAAGCCCAGCCGAGGCACTGATTTGCTGCCGATGTGCTGGGCTGGAATACTCATAAAGTGATTAGCGCCTTGATAAAGCCCTCGGGTGACGTGTCGAGCGCGTTGAACGCGTGTGGCAGTTCGTTGAGCCTGAATGTGTGCGTGTAAAGTGGCCGCGGATCGATTGCGCCCGTCTCCACTGCTGCTATCGCCGCGCGCATGCCTTCGACGTACACGAGCGGATCTCTTTCGTGTGCGTTGATGATGTCTAACCCACGCCAGTTCCAGAGCTGCATGTTTACCTGTCGTGGGCCATCCTGGTGATAACCGGCGATGACGAGACGTCCTCGCTCACTCGTAAGCTCGCTCGCCAAATCGAGCGACTCCTGAGTTCCGGCAGCTTCGATGACGCACTCACAGCCACGCCCATGCGTTAGTCGCCGAACGTTTTGCACGGCACGTTGTTCGTCGTCGATCTCGATAGTTGCCGCGGCTCCAAATCTTTCCGCCAGCTTCAGTGAAGAACGTCGATGCGAAAGAGCTAGCACACGCGCGCCGGCATTAGTCGCCAGTTGCGTGAGCAGCGTGCCGAGAAATCCGACGCCGACAATAGCCACGGTATCTCCGCGCCGGATGAGTGCGCGTTTGAAAATGTTAACGGCGCAACCGAGTGGTTCTGCGGGAAACGGGAAACCGTCCAGCGTTGACGGCAGTTGGACCACTTCGGACGGACTGGCAAAGTCGTATTCAGCAAAAGCATGCGACGACAGCATCGCCACTCGGTCGCCCGGTTCGAGACCAGTTACGCCTTCACCAACCGCATCGATGCGGCCCCACGCTTCGTGACCTGGCGCGCCTGGTTCTATTGGATATTCGAACCACGGCTTTCCTTCCCACACCGGCAGATTGGACGCGCACACGCCGCATCCCTCGATGCGTACGCGTACCTCGCCCGCAGCAGGTTCGCGAAATTCAATTACCTGCACTTCGATCTGCTGCGGTCTGGAAATGATTGCGGCCAGTCCCAGTATGGCGCGCGCTGACAACGATGCCTCTACTGTTTTCACTGACTGCACTTCAGTTTTGCTCCGGATTAGAACTTGGCCCCAAAGAAATGACTGTAGGGGCGGCCTTCTGTGGCCGGCCCAGTGGGCGCATCTTCAACGCTGGGGCGGCCACAGAGGGCCGCCCCTACAAGCCGATCCGTCGAGACGTCGTTACTACTCGTCTTGATCCATTCATACAAACGCCTGACACCTTCGTGCACTCCAACCCGCGGTTGCCAGCCAGTCAGCCCGCTGAACTTACCCGTATCTGCAACGTAGTAGCGTTGATCCGCCGCTCGCCAGTCTTCGAAACGGACTACAAGATCACCGCCGTGCAGTTTCGTTAACAAATCAAGTAACTCCAGCAGGCTGATACTGTTCGCTGGGCCGCCTCCAATATTGAAGGCACTCCCCGAAAGCTTCTTCATGTGTTGTTGCGCAAGTAGAAATGCATCGACAAGATCGTCGACAAACAGGATGTCGCGTACCTGTCTGCCATCGCCGTAGATCGTGATCGTCTTGCCGTCCAGTGACCGGATCACGAAGTGCGCCACCCAACCCTGATCCTCGTTTCCATACTGATGTGGTCCATAAATGCAGCTCATGCGAAAGACTAGCGCGGGTATTCGATATGTGCGCGCATAATCGACCACGTACTGGTCGGCCGCGCCTTTCGAGCAACCGTAAGGACTGTGAAAGTCGAGCGGCCGGTTCTCGGCAATGCCTCGCTCGCAGATGGAAGAATCGCTCGGCGCGTAACGAGTAGCTTCTTTAGTGAACTCGAGATCGGCGAGGTTGCCGTAAACTTTGTTGGTTGAAGTGAAAATCAGCGGCGGCGGATTGTGAACGGCGCGAATCGCCTCCAAAATGTTCAAGGTGCCACGTGCGTTGATTTCGAAGTCTTCAAGCGGATCGACCAGACTCGAAGTCACCGCTACCTGGGCTGCGAAGTGAAACACCTGCGAGGCATCTTTGACTGCCTGCCTGATGGTCGAGAGATTGCGCAGGTCGGGCACCTCAATATCGACGAGATCGCCATGCGACTCGATCAGCCAGCGCAGGTTACGTTCGACGCCGGCGCGTGAAAGATTGTCGAGCAGACGAACGCGGTGTCCTGCGGAAAGCAGGCGATGCGCAAGATTCGAACCGACGAAACCGGCGCCTCCTGTGATTAGAATCGGGTTGGATTTCCCGTTGTGGTGACCGGGGGTCGGAGGTAAATTTAAGTTTTTACGACGACCGTTGCCATTCGCTGGCGGACTGGTTTTTCCCCTTGTCATAGCCAAACCCCTTGATCGATCTCTGCAAGCTGTGGGTGCTTTTCAGATCGAGGAAAGTACATGTGGATGATCGGGATATCCGTACGACAGCGTACCCGTATCCGATAAAAGTAATGACCGTGAAGAATTTGTTAGGAAGTTGCGTGACGGTGCTTGCTTTGACCGCTGATTTCCTCTTGTTGGGCCGCGATGATCGCGCTAACTTGATCCGGATCATGATCTTTGAAGATGAGTAACGTTGATGTTAACAGGTGGATCGAGGCGATGCGCCGCGGCGACTTTGCGGCAGCGTGGAATATCAGCGACGAACTGCTGCTCACGCGACGCGACGAAGATCAATGGAAGCTTCAGCGCTGGCAGCAAAGCGTCTGGAACGGCAGCGACGTTGCGGGGAAGCGAGTGCTGGTGCGTTGTTATCATGGACTCGGCGACACGATTCAGTTCATCAGGTATGCAGCTTTGTTGAAGAAGGTAGCGGCGGAAGTGATAGTTTGGGTGCAGCCTTCTTTGATCCCTTTGCTGCGTGGCGTCGGCGGTATCGACCGAATGTTGCCGCTGCACGAGGGTGTCCCTGAGGTTGAGTATGATGTTGATGTCGAGCTTGGTGAGTTGCCATATGTGTTCAGAACAACGTTGGAGAGTATGCCTGCGGAAGTGCCGTATATTTTTGTTGAGCCGGCGAGGCTGGCTGCGAACGGGCTGCTGCGCGTCGGGTTGATTTGGGAGTCGGGAGACTGGAACACACAGCGGTCAGTTCCTTTTGCGCAAGTGCAACGTTTGTCGGAGGTCGCGGGTGTTGAGTGGCACATCTTGCAACGCGAGCCGCAGCGTGCCGGTTGGGACGGAAAGTTGGGTGTGATCTCCGGCGGCGACAATCCGCTGGACGATGCGCGTATCATGCGAGCACTCGACCTAGTGATCTCAGTCGATACCATGACGGCTCACCTCGCGGGCGCTCTCGGACAAAAGACCTGGACGCTACTTCCATTCGACCCCGACTGGCGCTGGATGCTCGACCGCAACGACAGCCCCTGGTACCCGACGATGCGTCTGTTTCGACAACCCGCACCCGACCGCTGGGACGCCGTAATCGACGAGGTTGGATCAGCACTAATCCGAATCTATAATCTGTGAAATCCGTGGCTAAGATACTTTTACTCATCGCCGTCTGCCCTTTGTTAATACAAGCGCAGGCGAAACCAGACAGAGATTATCTGGTCTACGTCTTGTCGGAAGGCGCGGACAAGATCTCGTTGGTTCGCTTTGGTCCCGCGGGCGCGCGTGTGGAGCGTCAGATCGATACCGGCGACATGCCGGTCGATATTGATGGGCCGCACGGGATTGTCGTTTCTCCGGACCGGCAGTTTTACTACGTTACAATTGCACACGGGCGCCCGTTTGGATCGGTGTGGAAGTATTCGACCAAGAATGATGCGTTCGTGGGGAAGTCCGTACTGAGTTTTTTTCCGGCCACACTCGACATTTCGCCTGATGGAAGCTTCCTGTTTGTCGTTAACTTCAACCTGCACGGCGACATGACGCCCTCGACGGTTTCAGTAGTCTCGACACAGACGATGACTGAAGTCGCGCGGATACAGACGTGCACGATGCCGCACGGTTCGCGTCTTAATGCGCAGGGAACGAAGCAGTATTCGGCGTGCATGATGGACGATATGCTGGTGGAGATCGACACGCGTACGCTGAAAGCCGCACGACATTTCATTGTCACAAAGGGTCAGGAGAGAGGGATCGCTGGACCACCGGGGCCGCGCGAAATCAACCCAACGCATTCGCTGCACGGCGGCGCCGGGCACGGCACTGAGGCGCCGAAGCCTGGCGACAATTCGTGCTCACCGACCTGGGCTGAGCCTTCGATCGATGGAGCTTCGGTTTTTGTTGCGTGCAACGGATCGAGCGAGATCGTCGAAGTGAACGCGAATAGTTGGCAGCTCGTGAGGCGCATTCCGGCGCGCGCCGGTGTTTACAATCTGGAGATTACTCGTGATGGTCAACGTTTGATTGCGACGAACAAACGTGACCAATCAGTATCGATTTACGATCTCAAGAGTGGAAAGGAAGTGGCGCGACTGCCGACGAAACGCAAAGTACTGCACGGTGTGGTTGTCTCGCCGGATGATCGCTATGCGTTCGTGACGGTGGAGGGTGTGGGTTCCGAACCGGGCACAGTCGAAATCATCGATCTCACTGCCCTCAAGACAGTCGCAACAGTCGACGTCCCTCAAGGCGCTGCCGGCATCGACGTCTTCAAACCGTAAATTGTGGGGGCGGCCTTCGTGGCCGCCCCTACAGTCGTCCATTACAGTCCCGGTGTGGTGGTTGAGCCTTTGTCGTGCTTGTCGCCTAACTTCACGATCCAGATACCTGAGTAGATGTCGTTGAAGTAGATCAGACCGTTGTGCGGTTGTGCGCCCCAGGTGAGCGGCAGATTCGGATGAAAGCCGTTCGGATCGCCGGTCCAGATGCGCGCGATCTCTCGACCTTGCCGGTAAAGATCCCCGCGCAACTCGCCCGACACATCAACAATGCGCCCGCCACCACTGTAATAACCAACGTACATCACATCGTTCTCGACCCACATATTGTGCGCGCCACCTTCGGGCACCGGGTACTCCGCAACTTTCCGCGGGTTGTTGAGGTCTGCAACGTCGACAACATGAACGATGCCGCGCACGGGCGTACGTTTGGGTGATTTCAGATCGAAGATTGCCGGAAAGACTTCGTCGCCGATGAAAACGTAATTGCGATAGCGATAGACTGAATGTGTGCCGGCGAGCCAGCCGTCGCCATAAAGCTCGTTGTGATTGAAACGCAACTGACTCACGAGTTGCGGACGCTCCGGACTTCCGCCTTTCATACCCGCACCCACGTCGAGTATCACGAGGCCATCGCGCCAGTAGGCGAGATACGCCAGACCATCTTTAACGTAAACGTCATGAATGTAACGTCCAGCTACCTGATCGCCTTCCTTCGTGCGGATCGTTGAAACAAACTGACCCTCGGTCTGCCAGCGCGCGACCTGTTTGGGGTTCTTCACGTCGGCGAAATCGATTATTCGCAGCGAGCCGGTGGCGTCGTCGGTGAGGTAGACGTAGTGTTTATCGACGAAGGCGCTATGAACGCCGCCGGTGACAGTGTCAGTGAATTCGGAGATCAACTTTGGGTGAGCGGGATCGGATGTATCGTAAAAAGCGATTCCATTCTTTCGATTCGAGGCGCCCTCGCGCGAAATCACGAGAATCTTGCCGTCGGCTGTCGTCGAGATGTCGTTGACGATGCGCGCGTCAACCTTGATCGTGTCGGTCAGTTTCGGATTCGCCGGATCGGAGATGTCATAGACGAAGAAGCGATCGGCGATCGTCGAGTAATAAAGATAGTTGCCGATGACCCATTGTTCCGCTCCCTGAAACTCTTTCATCGGAGCACGGCCTACGAGCTCCAGTCTACGTTCGAGGTCGCGAGGCGTGACGACGATCGCCGTGCTCGAAGAGAACTGTCCACTTGTTGCCGTAATAACATAAGTGCCCGGCAACTCAGCCATGAACCCGCCGTCTCGATCGATCGTGGCGCCGTTGCCGGTGACCGACCACTGAACCGTGTAGTTGTCATTGGGATCGGCTTTTGCGGTGAAGCGGATTACGTCGCCGGTGCGGGCAGACTTGGGACCTTCTGCAACCGTTAAGTTGTGCAGGTTGCTTTTGACTACCGAGATGGTGGTGTTGCTGCTTGCTGCGCCGGATGTGGCTGTGATGGTGGCCTTGCCTGGTCCAACTCCCTTGACCACGCCGCCCGGAGCGACAGTAGCCACTCGCGGGTTATCGGAAGTCCAGGTGATGGGAACGCCGGTGCGGGGATCACCATTGTAAATACGTGTGACTGCTTCAAGCTGTAGACTGCCGCCGACTATAACCGGAGTTTTGATCGCGCCGATCTCGATGGTCTTAATGCTCGGCGGTTTGACCATGAGTGTGCCCAGGCCTGCCTTGCCGCCGACAATCGCGCCGACGGTGACTTGACCGGGGCCGAACAGCCTGACGTTTCCGTTGTCGTCTGTTGCTGCGATGTCGAATGGTCCAGCGAAGTAGGTTGATGGTTTCTCCTTTATCACGTTGCCTGACGCGTCAGTGGCAACCACGGTGAGTTTGATCTCTTGTCCGACTTCGGCTTCTTTAGCCGAAGGCGTGACCTGGACGCTTTTCACGGTCACCGGAGGATTTTTTACATCCTGAGCCATGACGTTGAGCGCGAGTAATAAGGTTGTAGCGATAGCTGTTAAGAGGGAATTAGTGAAGGGTAGATTTCTCATAATGGAGGGAAGAATAACGCGCAGCAGGAGATGTGGCAATGTTTGAATTGACGCTGAACGGCTTTGCCCTAAAAGTCAGAAATCACGGTGGGTGATTACGCAGTCGCCGCACGGCTGCGCACCCACCCGCTACCGCGGGTGGTACTGACCCGATCCAAGTGCAGGTTAGATTTTTGTGGCAAAGCTACGGCTTTGCCGCTTTGCACAAAAAGTCAATTTTGCTTGTTAGCTCTGCTGCGACATGCTCCGGAGGAGCACCATGTTTATAGCCCGACCCCTAAATAAGAGCAGTGCGCTCCAGCGGAGCGCCATGTGGTGTGGGCGTTCAGTTTACATGCCGCTCCTAACGGAGCGGGGTATCTAAGGAAGGGAGGGCTATAAACAGGTTGCTCCTCCGGAGCAAGAACCCTCGATACCCGATGATCGCGACTTTTAGTGCAAAGCCCATGGCAAAGGCTTTGCCTCAAAAACTAACCTGCACTTGGATCGGGTCAGTACCACCTCGCGGTAGCGGGTGGGTGCGCAGCCCTCAAGCAGATCGGTGGTGAAAAACGAAAAATATACGCAGCGTTGAGGTGAACGAGGTGATTACACAGTCGCCGCACGGCTGCGCACCCACCCGCTACCGCGGGTGGTACTGACCCGATCCAAGTGCAGGTTAGACTTTGTGGCAAAGCTACGCTGAACCTGCGGAGCAGGTGGTGGAATAAAGCGTGGGTGCGCAAGCGTCAGGATCAAAATGCAAGAAATTGGATTGAGCCCGCGGGGGCGACGGCGCTGCCGCCCGCTTCGCGGGCTCGACACCCTTTTTTGTTGCGCTTACCTGGGGCTTGCGCCCCAGGCTTTATGCTTTCGTCCGCTTCGCGGACTGCGGGTTCAAGTCACCGTACGTTGTCTGCTTCGCGGACTAAGGACAATTGCTCAAGACGGTGAAACTCACGCCGCTGTCTACTGCGGAGTTGCCGTTTTGGGCGTGGGGACGGTGACTTTGGCGGTCGCAGTGCTGGTGTTTCCATCACTGTCCGTCAGCCTCAGCGTGACGATGTACGCGTCCGTTGCTGTCGCCTTTACGCTCTGCCCGGAGTTGTACTGACTTGCAGTCGTTCGCGATCTTGCAGTCGTTCGCGATCGCGATGTCGTTGATCGTATGCCCGTCCGCATTGGCATCATCAGGCTCGTCACTCGTAACCTTAACAATCACCACGCTGCTGATCCCGATGTTGGTGTCGCAATTGTCACTGACGCTCGTAACCAGATCACTTACGTTGAACGTCGTGCACGTATGATCCGGCGACCACATGGTCTGATTAGTAGTCGTGATGACGGGCGCCTGTTCGTCGGTAACGGTCACCTTGAAGCTACAGCTTGGACCAGCGGTACTGGTGCAGGTCAGTGTGGTTTCGCCTACGGGGAAGAAAGATCCGGAGAGATGATCGCAAATGACAGTGTCACAGCTTCTCAGTCGGTGTCGTGTAAGTGACGTTCGCGCCGCACTCGTCCGGATCATTGGGAACCGAAATGTCCGGCGGACAAATCAGGACGCAAGCAACTTCGGCTTCGAACGCGCCGATGTACGTGCCGTCGCTGGTGGCTTCATTCGGCACACCATGATCATCCTGTGTGCGCGGTTCGCCACGTTGATCTAAAGTGGCGCCGGCCGCCACACCCGGCAACGTCGTCATTTCGATCGACGTCAAAGGTAGTAACGAATAGGGGAGCCGCTGAATGGGAAGCTGCGTGTTGGGTGAAATTCAAGAATACGCCGCCGAGCAAAATAGCGAGCGTCAATACTGACCAGGTGATTTTTCTTTGCATAGTTGTACTCCAAACTGATTCGTTTTTCGGTTAGCTCAAAATAGAACCCTTGGGATATTTGAATCGCTGGCGAACAGCTCACTGAGGGTGAGGAGTGAAGTTATGCGGCCACACAGAATTGTCCGCTTTCCCGGACTAATTTATCGCGCTTCTACATACACCTTTCCGGGTTGGGCGGCAAGTGAAATGCTGAGGGAATCCGGTAGTCGTTTTCGCGTTAGTACGTAAAGCAGGCGGCAAATTGCCCAGAGGGTCCTGGACCAGCTAGGAAGTGATGTGTCAGACCGTTAACTGTCGCCTGCTATCTCTTTCACAGAGTGAGCCAGTCCAGGGGGCTAATAAAGGTTCAGTTTCTGCGCTACCCCGCGGCATCCCTTACGTGCGGATCTGAACTACTCCCATTTAAGTGCCGGTCAGCCGGCTAGGAGGTCTGATGGAAACTTCTGCTACTACTCAACAACCAATTTACGATCCCCGAAACCACTCGCAAGACGAGATTAATGCAGGACAACGCAAAATCAACTTTGCGCTTACGCAGGCAGATCTAGCGTTAATTGAGGTTCTCACTATTTTGAAAGAAGCAATTCAGGCACCCCCGGGGCAGGTGAAAGACTATGCCGATAAGATTTGCAAGGCGATAGATGCGGCTACGAAATCTATAAACTATGTTGCATCAATCAGACCGCCGGGCTGCGACACTACCTGGACACCTCCTCCACCTGACACTAAAGGTTAATGTTTGTGGAGCACGGGCAACAGCGAACCGGGCAGCACCGTTCGCTGTTGCCAATCATTTCATTGTCGTGACGGTTGGGGCCCTATTCCCTCGTAGACATGCAATCTGCTTATAATCAGGTGACCAGGCATATGCGTAGATCTGATCGGTGTTGAAATGAGTGATCTGCTTCTCGACTCCCGTATCGAAATCCAAAGTCCAGATGTTTGAGTACCCATCTACATTTTTTACGTAACTCATCACATTATTTGAGAGCCATTTAATACTTTGCCATTCCTGAACAGGGACGTTGAAATGTCTTACAGGCGGGCCGCCCCCCTGAGCTGGAAAGATCGCCACATCGCGTGAACCGGAAAAGAGGTCATACCGGCCCGCGATAAATTGATTGTCAGGCGAGAACACCGGCATGCGGTACTTCGCACCCACTGTTCCAGGCTCACCACCAGCTAAAGGTACTTTCGAAATAATTGTGGTTGACCTGACCAGATTGTCGTACGCAACCCATTGATTATCTGGCGAGACTGAAGGATAGAAGTTGCCATCGGTAAAGGTGAGTTGTGTAGGATCGCCGCCATCGTCAGCGTTCATGCGCCAGATGTTGAAGAAACCGTCACGGTTTGAGACAAACACAATAAATCGCCCATCCGGTGATGAGGCCGGCATGAAGTTATCACCCGCGTTAGCCGTAAGCTGAACAGGATTGGAACCATCAGGATCAACCTGGGAGATATTCAGCCGATCGGGGGTCATTGAAGAGAACGCTATCTTTCCCTTGCTGGTCCAACTAAGACCAAAGTAGACACCCACCCCACTTGCGATTGGAGTCATTCGCGCTGCATCGTCAATTGGCGTCACCCAGATTTTCCACTGGCGATCCGATTGCACCGTTATGAGTTTTTTGTCCGCTAAACTGACAGTGGTGTAATCAGATAAATCGTTGGTGATTTTCTGCGCCGTTCCATCGGGGAAAGAGATCCACCACAACTGGTGCGGAAACGTCTGGCGAGCTGTTGCACTGACGACCAGCCCCGTCATGTCGTGGTACCAGGCTACCTGTTGCATTGAGAACCATGATTGATTGCCGATTAGTCGCTCGCGTCTCGTGTTCAGATCGAATCCCACTAAACTCACCTGCCAGCCTTTCTTCCAATCACCTGTGGGGCAAACAACCATGTTTCCGTCAGGCGACCACGCAACACCATAAGTAGAGAGAGTATCGCCATCTCTGCGTCTGGCAACGACTTCCTCGTTACTTCCATCGATATCGGACAACACCAGGGAAAATTCCGTTGTTGTCTTGTTATGACGTACGAACGCAAAGCGGTCGCCCTGTGGAGAGAAGCTAATCGGACTATCCACTCTTTCTTTCACCTTTTTTAACTCGGACCCGGACAATGCAAGCTGGTAGAGAATACCGTCGTTATTGTCCTTCTCTGTGCGCGTGACGTAGAGGTAATTGTTGTCAGGAGAGAACGAGATGCCAAGGTACTTCACGTTCTCTGGGAGAGTGACCGTCAATTTCCTTGGGCTGGGAGCTTTGGTTAGAGTCAGATACTGCTTCTCATTTTGTTGTTCGGCGTGGGCAACCCACTTGCCGTCAGAAGAAATTGCTGCAAAGACAGAGTTTCCAGCGTCTGTCAGTGGCTCCATTGACAAGTTCTGAAAGGGGTTTGGATGCGGATCCGAACGCGGAATAAAAAGAAGCAAAAGCAAAATAAGAGCAAACGTTGCAGCAAAAACTGTTGCTGTCTTGTATGTTTTAATCTCGCCAAACAGTGAATCGGCGGTTGATGCTGCCTGCGACTTGAGTCGCGTGATGATGGTTGAGTCGTCGAAGATCGTCCGCGGTTCCAACTCCGGAACTGGATTAATGTAGCTGTCATCATTGTCTTCCAATGCCCGTTTCCGGCTGCGCAAATCAGCGGTGAGCTTCGTGATGGTCTGGTATCGTTGCCCGCAGTCTTTTTCGAGCGCCTTCTTAATGATGTCGCGAAGTTGGACGGGTATATCTTCGTCAAACTTTGGTTGTGACGACAAAATCAGAGCAATCGACTCATTCGGTGCGCGCGCTTTAAAAGGCGCGACTCCAGTGAGCATCTCGTAAAGCACAACCCCCAGACTCCAGATGTCCGTTCGCTCGTCCACCGGAGCTTCCTTGAGTTGTTCGGGAGACATGTATCTCACCGTGCCCATAATCGTGTGCTGCTCGGTGAGAGTTGTGTTCGCTTTACTGATGTGACGCTGCTCCGGCAGCACTTCCGTAAGCTTCGCGAGACCAAAGTCGACGACCTTCACATAGCCGTCGTGACGCAACATGATGTTCTCGGGTTTGATATCGCGATGAACGATGCCCATCGCGTGTGCGCTGGCCAACGCATCTCCAACCTGAATAATGATGTTCAAAGCTTCCAGCGGCCTGAATGTTCGCCGCGCCAGTTCATCCCGGAGCGTGGTGCCCTGGATGAATTCCATGGCGATATAGTGCCGGTTATTGTCCGTGACTCCGACGTCGTGGATCACGCACACGTGGGGGTGATTCAGGGCTGAGGCGGCGCGAGCTTCCTGTTCGAAACGTTGCACGCGGCGGGGATCTTTGGCGTATTCCGGCGAGATAAACTTGAGCGCGATCTTGCGGTCTAATTTTGTGTCGTGCGCTTCATAGATCTGGCCCATGCCCCCTGAGCTGATGAAACCCTCGATCTTGTACTGTCCTACTTCCTGACCAACCGAGAACTCGCGCGGCTCATCGGCGAGCATACCTTCGGTAAGCTCGTAAACCGTTTCGACGAGAAAGTCTCCGTTCTCCGCGTCTGCGGTGAGCAGGGCTTCCACCTCTTCCAGCATCTCAGTATCGTTTCCGCAAACTTCTTTAAGAAAAGCAGAGCGATCGGCAGGAGGGTGGTCCAGAGCAGAGTAGAAAATCTCTTTTATCTGCTGCCATCTATCATGGGTGATCATGTCAATACTTGCAGTTGTTACATGGTTGCTGACTATAACGCGAGATCCGGCGGCTAAGTCCCTCAACTTCCGTTACTGGTCCTTGTTAGTTCGCGCTTCAGAAAGGCCTTCGCCGATCTCCATTCGCGTTCGACCGTAGCGTGTGAGGAGCGCATTATTTTGACAGTTTCTTCGATTGTTAATCCGACAAAAAACCGCAAAAGAACAATTTGTGCCTGGTCCGGATCGATTTCCTCGAGCTTTTCCAGGGCGTCGTGGAGTGCCAGTAGATCAACGTCGGGCTGAGCCCCAAAATCGGGGACGTTTCTAATCGATATACATTTCAGATCGCCCCCGCGCTTGGTGGCAGCATGATGCCGGGCATGATCGACGAGGATCCGTCGCATGAGTTGCGCGGCGACGCCATAAAACTGTTGCCGGTTCTGCCAGCTCATGCGGTGCTGCTCGGTGAACTTCAGGAAAAACTCATTTACCAGGGCAGTAGGTTGAATTGTGTGCTCGCGACGCTCACGACGCAGGTAGGTCGCCGCGAGCCGGTACAGTTCGGGATAAACAAGCTGCATCAACTCCTCTAGTACCTGGCTGTCGCCATCACCATAACGTTTGAGCAGTTGAGTGATGTCTTTCGGGGGTTGGGGCTCTTCGGGCAGGTGAGTGGCCATTCCGTTTATCTCTTTCTCTTAGACAACCAAAATCGAGAGAGTGGATGGGCGATGCAAGGCGCCCGTGGCCCCTGATTCTAACACTGGAAAAAATCTGAGGGAATCTTATCGCGCAATACGCGTTTAGGTTAGACAAGAAAACAGGAAGGAGACCCTGTTTAGTTTTGATTGGTCGAATCCTTAATTAACTCACCCCGCCCCCGCTGGAACAAAGCGGCAGAGTTCGCTCAGAAAACTCCCACTCACTGCCGCTTTGTTCGTTTTAGGGGGCCACAGATGTACACGGATTTAATGCGGATTTTAAGTGGTGTTAGCGGTGACTTTTCTCTCAACCGCGCCTTAGCTCTTCCTCTCATTCTCATTAGCTCTTCCTCTCATTCTCATTAGCTCTTCCTCTCATACTCATTAGCTCTTCCTCTCATACTCATTAGCTCTTCCTCTCATACTCATTAGCTCTTCCTCTCATACTCATTAGCTCTTCCTCTCATACT
>DASVGE010000186.1:0-63775 GCA_036379695.1 Pyrinomonadaceae bacterium
CGTGTTTGACGTCGGATGATCTGGAGCCGATGGTAAAAATCGATCTCGAATTGAGACCGGAAGCCGTGACGTTCTCTTTGGCCCGCGAACTGGACGCCCTTGAGCCTTTCGGCGCCGGAAACCCGCGGCCGGTGTTTATGACGCGCAACCTGCGTCGCTTGGCCGAGCCGGTAGTAATAAAGGACAAGCACATGAAGTTTCGTCTGGCGGGGCCGCAGAACCGGCCGTTGGAAGCAGTTTGGTGGAATTGCGTGGAAACGCCGGGGCAAACTCCCGACTTGAACGGCAGCATCGAACTCGCCTACACGCTCGAGACAAGCGCCTGGAACGATGAGTATCGAATGCAGCTGAATGTTTTGGATTTGAGATTGGCGAGAAGTGCATCCACAGATTACACAGATTAAAAGTTAAATCGGCGTAATCTGTGGATGGATCTATAAGAGGAATGCAGGAGATAAATAGAAAACGTGCTATCGCGCTTGGCTTGCGCGCCAAGGTGCCGGCCATTGCGCGCATCGTCGCGTTTACGCTGCTCGCGTCGGGTCTCGCCGTCGTTGGGGTCTCTTATTACAAGTTGCGGAATGCCGAGAAGTTCAAAGCGAAGTCTGAGAAGCCGGAACTATCGAAGGAAGTCACGGGCATAGTCGAGGGTTACGAACAGCGCGTTACGAAAAACGATCGCTTGTACCTGTTGGTGAAAGCCTCGCGTGACGTCACCTTCTCTGACGGTCATCACGAGCTCGAGAACATCAACATGGCCGTATATCCGCCGGAGGGCGAGACGCCGGATCAGATCACTGCCGCACGCGCCATCTACCAACCCGATAGCAACATTCTTTCGTTCATCGGCAACGTCAAGATCGAGACGAAAGACAAGCTGAAGGTCAACACTGAAGCGCTCTCGTTCGATCAGAACAGCGGCATTGCGCAAACTGACTCGCCCGTTTCCTTTGCACGCGAAAACGTTTCAGGCTCGTCCACCGGTGCAGTCGTCGAACAAAAAGCAAAGCGCCTCGAGTTGAAGTCCAACGTTCAACTGACTGTGGCGCCGGCACAATCCGGTGCGACAAAACGTGCGCGGCCGGTCGCTATCAAAGCTGCCCGCGGCACGTTTGATCAGAACTCGATGCAACTCGCGTTTTCAGGTGGTGTGACGGTCGAGCAGGAGAACGACATCCTGAGTGGCGATAACCTCAACGCTTTTTTGAATCAACAAAAGCATCTCGAGCGGGCTGAGATCAGAACGAACGCTTACCTGCGCGTCATGGATCCGGGCCGTGCCGCTGAAGTCAAATCGGTCAACATGGACTTTTTCATGGACAAGGACCAGCGCCTTGAGCGCGCCCATGCGACTACCGACGTCGCGGCGCGTACGCTCGAGGGCGATGCTGACGTGCAGATCACGGGCAGCAACTCGATCGAGGTCCTCTTCCAGGCTAAAGACGATGCGAGTTTGCTGAAACAGATGGTTGCGGATGGTCGATCGGTGATTACGATGAGCGCGCCGAAGTCGAAGGCGAGCGATCCCGGTGCTGCTAATAAACGTCTGACTGCCGATGCGGTAAAACTAACGTGGCGCATCACCGGACGCGATTTGGAAAAGGCCCAGGCGAATGGTAACGCGGAGCTGTTTATCGAGCCTGTTGTCAACAGTGCACGCGCGGAACGAAAGAAACTCAACGCGCCGCAGTTTGATTGTGACTTTTTCGAGACCGGTAACCTGGCGCGGAGTTGCAAAGCAACCGGAGGCGCAAAGGCCACTCTCGATCCGGTGCAGCCGGCGAAGGATCGCGGTACGCGAACACTGACATCGGACATTATGACCGCGGTGTTTTTAAAGGACACGCAGGACGTCGAACGAGTCGATGCGCAGGGCGACGGTAAGTTCAACGAAAACGATCGCAACGGCGTCGCTGCGAATGTTTCGTACGTTGCTGCCGACCAAACTGTAAGGTTGCGCGGAGGCGATCCGACGGTTTGGGATTCGCGTGGCCGCACCAAAGCGATTGAACTCGACGCGGATCTCGCCAACGATGTTTCCTACGCACGCGGCCGGACCACCACCACTTATTACAGCCAGGAACAGACCAACGGCGCCACGCCTTTCTCGAAAACAAAGAGCCCGGTTTACATCGCAAGCGAGCGTGGCGAGTTTCGTCACGAAAGCGGTCAGGCGATTTACACGGGCAATGCACGCGCCTGGCAGGACGACAATTACGTGCGTGGCGACAAACTCGTCATTTACGTCAACGACAAGCGCATGGAAGCGACGGGTCACGTTCAGAGCGCTATCTACAACGCCAAACGTCGCGCCGAAAACAACAACGCGGTGGTGCCGGTCTTCGCAGCCGCTGATTCGATGTTCTATTCAGATCCGGATCGGACGATTCATTACGAAGGCAATGTCGATATCAAACAGGGGTCAGATCGACTCACCGGCGGCGTTGCGGATGTTTATCTCTCGAAAGAGTCGAACGAGATGGAAAAGACCGTCGCGCAGCGCAACGTCGTGCTCACTCAGCCCAGCAGGAAAGGCACCGGAGATTGGGTGGAATACACGACCGCCAACGAGATCGCGATTCTCAAAGGCAACCCCGCCCGCGTCGACGACGTCGAGCAGGGCAACACGGAAGGGAATCGTTTGACGCTCTCGGTGCGCGACGGTAAAGTCACCGCCGACGACGCTCGTGGACCACTTGCTCCAGGCCGCGTGCGCTCAACCCACAAGATACGAAAACCTTGAGCCACAGATGAACACAGATAAAAAATCCGGATTTTTTCCGTGTTCCATCTGTGGCTAAATACTGCTGAGACGAATGGATGCCCGCTTGGATACCGCGCTTCGCAGCGCACATCTCGTCAAACATTATGGACGCCGTCGCGTAGTCGACGACGTCAGTTTGCAAGTTGACAAAGGCGAAGTGGTTGGACTGCTTGGCGCGAACGGCGCCGGCAAGACCACCACGTTCTATATGATCGTCGGTCTCGAACGGCCCGATTCCGGCAGCGTCCTGCTCGGCGGTCAAGACCTCACCAAACTGCCGATGTATTTGCGCGCGCGGCTCGGAATCGGCTACCTGCCACAGGAACCTTCCGTCTTTCGCAAGATGACTACCGCGCAGAACATTCTCGCAGTGCTCGAAACGACCGGCCTGCGTCGTCGCGAACAACTCAAACGTCTCGAAGAACTGTTGGAAGAATTCGGCATCGCACACGTGCGCAACACGCGTGGCGATGCGCTGTCGGGCGGCGAACGCAGACGCACCGAAATAGCCAGATCTCTTGCAACGGAACCCCAGTTCATCCTCCTCGACGAGCCCTTTGCCGGCATCGATCCGAAAGCAGTAGATGATATTCAAAATGTAATACTCTACCTGCGCAATCGTGGTATCGGTATCCTGGTCACGGACCACAACGTACGCGAAACACTTGGCGTAACCGACCGCGCATATATAATGGCCGAGGGCAAGATCTTCCGCTCCGGGCACCCACGCGAATTGACCGAGGACGCCGAAGTACGCCGTCTCTACCTCGGCGAAAAATTCCGTATGTGAAGAATTAACCACCAAGACACAAAGGCACAAAACAAAAGTTCTCTTTTTGTGTTGTGCCTTAGTGGTTAATTATTCTTTCAAGTCACTGACGCAAAATTGGGGCCTGATAGGTTATAATCCTCCCGTGCGGCCAAGGCCGCGATAATACAAAAGACGAAATAGAGTTTTACGGCAATCTGATCTGAGGAATGTCTCTTAAGCTAACTACCAGCCTCTCCCAAAGACTTGTACTGACGCCGCAGTTGCGCCAGCGCATCGAGATGTTGCAGATGACGTCGCTCGAGCTGACCGACCTCATTCAGCAGCAGTTATTGGAGAACCCTGTACTCGAAGAAGTGCCGAGCCAGGAAGAAGTGCAGGAGATTGCCGAAAAGGTCCTCGATCATCTGGCCAGTGCCGATCCTTCGAACACCTTCGAAGAGCACGTGCCTGAAGCCGGCAGTCCCGCGACAAACGGTTCCGGCGATCCGGATGTGTTATCGAGCATGCCGGCATCCGGTGAAGTTGATGTCGATAGTGGTGAGTCCGTCGCAGCGGGCGAACACGACGAAGGCGGCCCTGAAGAAGGAACCACTGACGACTCGCAGCGCGATGCTTTTGAGGAGATCGACTTCGGACGCGAATTCCAGGACTATCTCGATCCCGGTTACAAAACCCAGGAAATCGAATACAAGGAAGACGCTCCCACCTTCGAACAATTTCTGACACGCCCACAATCACTGGCGGAACATCTCGAATGGCAACTCAGCATGAGTTCCATTGACGATGAGGTGCGTGAAGCCGGAATCTGCGTGATCGGTAATCTGAATGCTGATGGCCGGCTGAATGCGACCAACGAAGAGATCGCGCAGGTTGAGCAGATTCCCGAAGAGATAGTTGAACGTGCGCGCCAGGAAGTGATGCGGCTCGATCCGGTCGGCTGCGGCGCTCGCGATGTCAAAGAGTGCCTGCTGGTCCAACTGGAAGTGCTCGGCGAAAGCGACCGGCTCGCGTCGAAGTTGATCAGCGAACACCTCGCCGACTTGCAGCAACACAAGCTGCCGCACCTGTCCAAGCAAATCGGCGTCGACGTTGAGACGTTGCTGGAAGAGTTGCAGTTCATCCGGACGCTGGATCCTTATCCGGGCCGTCGCTATTCATCAGATGAACCGATCCTGATCAGTCCCGAGATCTACATCGAAAAGCTCGACGAGAACGACGAAGATTACGTGATCTACTTTGCTGACGATGGCAGCCCGCGATTGCGTGTGAGCCAGCAGTATCAGCAGATGCTGAGCCAGGGCGTCAGCAACGAGACGAAGAGTTTTATTCGCGAGAAGATGCGTTCCGCCGTGGACCTGCTGCGCAACATCGAACACCGCCGCCAGACGATCTACAAAGTGGTGGAGTCGATCGTGCAGCGCCAGAAAGACTTCCTGGACCATGGCGTGCAGTACATCAAGCCGATGATGTTGAAAGACATTGCCGAAGACATCGGCATGCACCTTTCAACCGTTTCGCGAGTGGTGAATCGCAAGTACGCCCACACGCCGCAGGGCGTCATTGAACTGCGCCGGTTTTTCACGGAAGGCATGCTCAATGAAGAGGGCGAGGAGATTTCCACGCGCATTATCAAGCTGAAGATTAAGAAGCTCATTGAAGAAGAAGATTCTCATAACCCCATAACTGACGATCAGGTAGTTAAAATCCTCGCGAAGGATGGAATAAAGTTATCGCGTAGAACTGTCGCGAAATATCGCGATCAAATGCAGATCCCCGGGTCGCGCGAGCGTCGCGCTGTAGTTTGAAGCCCCTCTGAGCACGACGCGAATCAAGTTTAGTAATAACCTTTGTTGTGTTAAGCCTGACTCGCGATTCGGTCAGGTTAACGCATTCGTATCGTTTCACCGGTTCGAGGAGGAAAGCGGCTGATGAAATTTGAATACACAGGCAGACACGTTGAGGTGTCGCCGGCCATCCGGCGTCACGTGGAAGATCATTTCAAGAAGCTCGATCACGTTTTCAACGGCGACTCAACCTTAAGCACTCATGTAATTATCGACGTTGAGAAGAACCGTCAGATCGGAGAGATCGTCGTTTACTGGCGGGATTACACACTCACTGCGAAAGATACAAACGCAGACATGTACATGGCTCTCACCAGGGCCATGGCGAAGATCGAGAAGCAGGCAGTCAAACTCAAGAAGAAGATCATCGATCGAAAGAAGAGTGGGAAGTCCGTCAGTCGCGTTGCGCCGCAACCCGACGGACATCTGGAAGCCACGCCGCGCCCGCCGCGCATCATTCCCGCCCGGCGTTATGCGGTTAAACCGATGACCGCAGAAGAAGCGGCGCTGCGGTTGTCTGACGAAGCAGATCAGTTCCTGGTATTTCGCGACGCCGACACCTCACGCCTCGGCGTCATCTACAAACGAAACGACGGCAACTACGGTCTGATCGAGCCATAGCCACTTGATAGAGCCGCAGATTTACGCGGATGAACGCAAATCTGATAATCTGCGTTTATCCGCGTAATCTGCGGCTTAAATATGCCTCCCGACATCGTAATCATCACCGGCTTGAGCGGTTCTGGAATGTCTTCCGCCACCAATGCATTTCAGGATCTCGGTTACTTCTGCGTCGACAACCTGCCGGTAACGATGTTGCCGACCTTTGGGCGTCTCGTTACTGACGACGAGGAAAAAGGAATCAGGCGCGCCGCGCTCGTCATCGACATTCGCGAAGGTGGCTTTCTCGCAGACTTCGAAAAACAACTCGACGCGCTCCGCGCTTCCGGCCTCAAAGTCATCGTTCTTTTCTTCGAAGCCTCTGACGACGTTTTGCAGTATCGCTTCAGCGAGACGCGGCGGCCGCATCCAGCCGAAAAAGGCCAGGGGCTACTGGCTGCGATCCGGGACGAACGCCAGGCAATGTCGCGCATTCGCGCGCACGCCGATCAGATCATCGACACTTCCGATCACACCGTTCACACGCTGCGCAAATTCCTGTTGGAGCGATTCAGTCTCGACCGCCAGGGCTCGCCGATGCGCGTGCAGGTGATGAGCTTTGGCCACAAGTATGGCAACCCGGGCGACTTGGAGTTATTGTTTGACGTCAGGCATTTGCCGAATCCACACTTCGTGCCCGAATTGAAACGTCTTTCGGGCCACGATCCGCGCGTGGTCAAGTTCCTGCGTTCTGACGGTGAAGTGAAGGAGACGTTGCAGCGGTTTACGGATTTGCTTTCGTACCTGCTGCCGCTCTACAAACGGGAAGGAAAGTCGTACGTTACCGTGGGTATCGGTTGTACCGGTGGCCGGCACCGATCGGTGATGATTGCAAACGCCCTTGCGCGCTCCCTGCGGCGAGCAGGCTTCGACGCCCATGCCTCGCATCGCGACGTGCGCAAAGTGAATCGATCGAAGCATTAGTTCGATCTGCGTAACCTGCGTTAATCTGTGGCTAAAAAATGAGCTCAGCACCAGAAGTGAAAAGAGTGGCCGGCGTGATCGTGACTCACGGTCATCTTGCGGGTGAACTACTGGCCGCCGCCGAGATGATCATTGGTCCAATCTCACACATCGCCTCCGTCTCCATCGGCTGGCATGACGACGTCGACGCCGCGCGCGATGAAGTACAGCGCGCGATCACGCGCGTGTCGCAGGGAAGAGGCGTGTTATTGCTCACGGACATGTTTGGCGGAACGCCGACCAACATCGCGTCGATGTTTCTGGAAGAAGGCGTGGTCGAAGTAATAACCGGAACCAACCTGCCGATGGTGATCAAACTCGCAACTGCGTCCGCGGAAGACTCGCTGGCGGAGATAGCGCGCAAGATCTGCGATCAGGGCCGGCAGGGAATTTATCTCGCCGGCGCTTTGCTCGCCGAACCGCCGACTAAGACCGGAGCCGATTGAAAGTGGCTGAACGCAGACTCCAGGTCACCAGCCGCCTCGGTCTTCACGCTCGTGCCGCCGCCAACCTCGTTCGCGTTGCGAGCCAGTTCAAAAGCAGTCTCACCCTTCAACGTGTCGACGGCAACGCCGAAGCCGATGCCAAGTCGATCCTCAGCATCCTGACGCTCGCCGCCAGTCGCGGCACGGATCTCAAGATCGTTGCCAGTGGTGAAGATGAACAGGAAGCGCTCGAAGCCGTTGTCGGTCTCTTCTCGCGTGATTTCGACGAAACCGAGAAGGACGACGGCAAACGCATTTCCCGCGCGATAAACGAGTTGCGCTGCAAAGGACTCGGCGTTTCGGATGGTGTTGTGATCGGTCGCGTGCTGCGCTTGCAGGAAGGCACGCCCAACGTTTATCGCGCCGAGATTGCCGAGGCGGATTTGGAGCGCGAGCGTCGACGTTTTCGCGCCGCCGTGAGGTTGTCGCGGCGACAACTCGAAGCCATTAAGGATCGCGCAGAAAAAGAACTCGGTCGCGGTCACGCTTACATCTTCGACGCGCACCTGCTGTTTCTTCAGGACGCAAAACTCACGCGCGACGTAGAAGACTACATCGTCAAGGAACACTCAAATGCCGAATGGGCGGCGAAAGTTGTTGGCGATCGGCTGCTCTCGATCTACACGCAGATCAACGACGAATACCTGCGCGAACGTGGTTCCGACATTGAGGATGTGATTCAACGTCTGCTCGCGAATCTCACGGGTGAAGGACCGAAGTATCCGAATCTTTCGGAAGACGCGGTGATCGTCTCAACCGACCTGCTGCCTTCGACCATCGCCGAGCTCAACCTCAATCACGTGAAAGCCATCGCTACCGATGCCGGTGGTTGGACGTCACACATGGCGATCATCGCCCGTGGCCTGGGCCTTACGTCTGTTGTCGGGCTGCGTGATTTCTACCAGCGCACGCGGACCGGCGATCGGATCATTGTCGATGCGCGCCGCGGCGAAGTGGTGCTGCACCCGGCTGAGGAAACTATTAAACAGTATCAGTTCACCATCGCTGGACCAGCTCCAGCGCCGTCCGAGGTCATCGAGTCCGGACCGGTGAAGACGCTCGACGGCGTCGAGATCTCTTTGCGAGCTAATGTCGAACTGCCTACGGAGTTCCACGCGGTGAGTAACTTCGGCGCGTGTGGCGTTGGCTTGTTTCGTTCGGAGTTTCTTTTATCGCGTCCGGGTTTGATGACTTCCGACGTCGAACAATACGAGACGTATAAGCTGCTCGCCGAGGCTGCGGGAGCATATGGCGCGATCGTGCGGCTGTTTGATGTTGGTGGCGAAGTCGGGCCCGACGTGAAGGAGCGAGAGCGGAATCCTGCGTTGGGCCTCCGCGCGGTGAGGTTCAACCTGCGTCATAAGAACATCATGCGCACGCAGGTTCGTGCGATTCTGCGTGCGGCTGCGACCGGACGGCTCAGCCTCGTGATCCCGATGGTGGCAGACGTGGGCGACGTCCGCATGGCGAAGCAAGTGATCGACGAGGAACTCGAACGGCTGATTGCGGAGAACGTGCCCTACGCCGCAGTCAAGATCGGAGTGATGATCGAGGTCCCTTCCGCGGTGTTGACTGCCGAAAGGATTGCCAGCGAAGTCGATTTCTTCGAGCTTGGGACAAACGATCTGGTCCAGTACACACTGGCCGTGGATCGCGGAAACGACAAAGTCTCGGAATGGTTTCGCACGTTGCACCCCGCGGTGCTTTACGGCATCAATCGCACGCTGGAGGCGGCAAAAAACGCCGGAATTCCCGTAATTGTTTGTGGTGAGATGGCGTCGACGCCCGTTTATGCAGCGTTGCTGGTCGGCCTGGGCGCGACTGACCTGAGCATGACGCCGGCGATGATTCCTCGTGTCAGGGCTGTTCTGTCGCAGATCAAGGCTGCGGAGGTGCGCGCCGTGGCGTTGAAATGTTTGGCCGCGGCGACGGCTGATGAAGTTGAAGAACTTGTCAGAAACGAATTTCCAGATCTGCGTGTATCCGCATAACCGATGCAGAAATCACACCTCGTCAATCTGCTAATCGCCAAATCTGTAGTCGAGACGATTCTGGTGGGCACGATTGCGGTCGTAGCTTACGTGAATGCGTTTCCGCCGACTTTCAAGGGTTGGGGAGAAGCGGTCGTGGCGTCGCAGAGTATCGCGGGATGGGTAGCCAGCGACGCGGATCCGTGGCGACGAGTTGAGGTGCAACTGTTTATTGATGGAAAGCTGGCCGGGACGCAGTTGGCCCATCTGTCGCGGCCGGATGTAGTTGCGGCTGGATGGGCCAGGGACGAGTGGCACGGTTATAGTTTTCAGGTTGCGGGTCTGAATCCTGGCGCGCATGAAGCAAGAGTGTATGCGCTTCATGCGAGTGGGAATGGTGAGCGTTACACGTTGCAGTTACTCGGAGACCCGATCCAGTTCGCAGTGCAAACGGATGGTACCTGGAGCCGCAGATGAACGCCGATTTAGGACGGATTGATAAATCGACTCTGGCGCTGTGGGAGATCGTGTCGGTCGTCGTTTCCTGTTTAATCGCCGAGTGGGTGGTGCTTGCTTTCGTTGGTAACAACAAGTTCGCGCTCGCCATTCCGATCGCGCTTGCGTTGATGCTGATGTTCTTTTCTCATCGTGCTTATGGCGAGACGTTGCGCGACATCGGATTTCGTTTCGACAACTTTGTCGCTGCCGTGAAGCTATTGCTCCCGCCCACCGCGCTCGCCATTGCGTTAATCATGCTGGTCTCTGGTTTCTCGGCTGTGGACCGCCCGTTTCGGTGGCGGTTTTTGCTGATCCCGTTCTGGGCGTTGTTCCAGCAGTATGCGTTGCAGGGGTTCATGAACCGTCGCGCTCAGCTTTTTGCGGGCAAAGGTTGGAAGAGTGTGTTCCTGGTCGCGCTACTGTTTGCCGTCGTTCATCTGCCAAACCCTTTGCTGTTTGCGCTCACATTTCTGGGTGGCTTGATCTGGGCCGCCGTCTACCAGCGTCAACCCAATCTTTTCGCGCTTGCGCTCTCACACGCCTTAACTTCTGTAACCGTAGCGATTTTTGTGGGGTCTAAGTGGACGAATGGCCTGCGGGTCGGGTTCAAATACTTCGGCTAGCGGATTTCACAGGTCCTTTTATCAGATTACGCAGATTCTAAAAATAAAATCTGTGTAATCTGTGGACCGGATTTTTGACCTTGGCTATACCCGTTGAAACTGGTTTGCTATAATCCACAGGCCTTGCAAAAGAACAGGTCGGGCGATCGCTGCCGGGGATTACTCGGGAGAGGAAAGTCCGAACACTATAGGGCAGCGAGCCCGCTAACGGCGGGGCGCCTGACGGTTTTTGGACTGTTGGGCGACGACAAGTGCAACAGAAAACAGACCAGCCCGAAAGGGTGATGGGTGAAATGGTGCGGTAAGAGCGCACCGGCGCGTGTGGTGACATGCGCGGCCAGGCAAACTCCTCGCGGTGCAAGACCAAATAGGGAGGCGTCAAAAGGGCTGCCCGCCCGAAGCGGATTTCGATCCGCTACGACCTCCGGGTAGGTCGCTGGAGCCAGCCGGTAACGGCTGGACTAGATGAATGATCGCCACTTCGAGTAATCGAAGTACAGAATTCGGCTTACAGACCTGTTCCGCATTTGCAGGGTAACCCGACACTCAACAAGAAAGGGCGGATAGATGGCAAATCGCAAAGGAGTTTTCATCGGCGCATACGTTCCTAACCACCTGAAGGAATCCCTCCGCCGCCGCGCGGCCGCCGAGCACAGGACGCTCTCGCAGGAGATCACTCGCATCCTGGAAGAGGCTGTGCATGGTCGAGGTTTGCCACCTGGAAGTCTCGACCGCCGCACCAAGGAATCGCAGCCACGCCGGCGCGCCACTGATCCAATGCCGCGCCGTCGGGCGCAGGATGAGCCGTACGGGACTGGTAACGATCGCGGTTAGCGTTTCATGAAATACCTGATTATTGCCGCGCTCGTAAGTATCGTGTTTGTGCTTGTCTACACGCGCGTGCGTCCGTACCTCAAGCTCATTCAGAAAGTCGTGCAGTCGCTGAACGTCGTGACGGATATCAACACGTCTACGGCGACGCGGCAGAAAGTGGCTTCGCGGAACAAGCTGGTTCGTTGCGATAGTTGCGGGACCTGGATTCCGGCCGAACGCGCACTCAGCCTCAACTCCGGGTTGGCGACGTTTTGCTCGGCGGAGTGCATGTCCAAACCAGCGAAGGAACGCAAACTCGCAGGTTAATTTAGCCACGGATGACACGGAAAAACACTGATTTTCTTATCCGTGTTTATCTGTGTCATACGTGCCTAATTGATGCTTCTTTGACTCCTTTATCAGTGTCGGTGGTCCACAGCACGAACAATCCAACCACGAAGAAGAAGATCAACGACAGCAAAGCCACGCGATAAGAGCCGGTGCGTGCGATCACGATGCTGAAGAGTAGTGGGCCCATCCATGAGGTGCCGCGTTCGGAAACCTCGTAGAGTCCGAAGAAAGAAGCTTCTTTACCCTCCGGAATCATCCGCGCGAAGAGTGAGCGTGAGAGAGCCTGCGAACCGCCCAGGACGATCGCGATGACCCCGGCCATTACCCACGCCTCGGGCACACTGTCCAGGAAGCCATAAGCGTAGATCACGATTCCGGACCAGATCACGAGCGACACGATGATGGCGTTCTTCGTCTTGATGAGATAAGCCAGACGTTCGAAGAGCAGCGCGCCCGCCACCGCCACAAATTGCACCATCAGAAAAATCTCGAGCAGGAAAACGGGATTGCCCTCCGGGAAAAGCTCCTGTTCGAGGAAAGCACTGGACGCGAAGATCACCGTCTGAATGCCGTCGTTGTAGATCAGGTATCCGAGCAGGTAACGCGCCGTCAGTGGCAAACGGCGCAACTCCTTGAAAGTGGCGACAAGTTCTGAAAAGCCCGCTGAGATGTAACCCTTGCCCGGTGGCAGGTTCATTTTCTTCGGCCGCGACTTCAGCAGTGCAAAAGTGATCAGTGCGAACCCGCCCCACCAAACGCCGGCCGACAACAGCGACAAACGCACCGCCATGCCCGTGGTGATCCCCAGCGCTTCTGCTCTCAACACCAGCATCAGATTGAGCACTAAAAGCAGCGCGCCGCCGAGATACCCGTACGCAAATCCACGACTCGACACTTTGTCGATCTGATCTTCAGTCGCGATCTCCGGGAGGAAAGCGTTGTAAAAAACCAGTGCCGCGCCGAAACAAACATTCGCGATGATGAACAAAACGCCACCCAGAAGGTAGAG
Organism: Pyrinomonadaceae bacterium; assembly: GCA_036379695.1. Classification (GTDB taxonomy): domain Bacteria; phylum Acidobacteriota; class Blastocatellia; order Pyrinomonadales; family Pyrinomonadaceae; genus PSRF01. Next base: position 12,753 of record DASVGE010000186.1, read on the forward strand.
GTCGTCTTTGACAAAGAACATCAAACAGTTAGCGGTGACGGCGATATAACAGAAGAAGGCCATCATTCGCTTCTTCAGGTCCGAGTAGTCGCCCAGCGCTCCGAGTATCGGCAAGAGAAACACCTGGGCGCCCACCGAAATCGAAACACACAACGTCGGCAGCGACTTGGCGGTGACTGCGCCGAGCGGACCCAGATCCAGCACCACGCCGTTCTCGCCGACCGCGGTCTGGGCCAGCCGCGTGAGATACGGGCTGAAGAGGGCGCCCACCACTGTCGTGTAGAAAGCGGAGTTGGCCCAGTCGTACATCTTCCAGCCGAAGAGTTCGCGGGGATTGTTTTTATCGGAGGTAACGCCTGCGTCAGTCGGTGGTGTCGTCGTCATGAAGGAGACCACGCTCGCGATACAGATTTAGCTTGTTGTGAAGAGTTTTCAGGCTGATGCCCAGCAACTCAGCCGCGCGGGTTTTATTGTTCTTCGTCTTTTGCAGGGTGCGCATGATCATCTGTCGCTCCACCTCTTCGAGCGGCGTGCCTACCGGCAGCGACAGCGTGTCTTCGTTGCGCAGGCGTTCGCGTTGTTCGATTGGATAAGGAGCGAAGTGGTGGCGTTCGACTTGTTCGCCGGAGCAGATGATCACTGCTCGTTCGATTACGTTGCGTAGTTCGCGGACGTTGCCGGGCCAGGAATGAAACTGCAACGCTTCGAGCGCTGCGGAACTCAGGAAACGTGCCGGGCGTCCGTGCTTTCCGGCGAGTTGTTTGACCAGGTGTTGTGCGAGCAGCGGCAAGTCTTCTTTTCGTTCGTGCAGTGAGGGAAGATGAATACCGAAGACGTTGAGACGGTAGAGCAGATCGCTGCGGAGTTTGCCTTCGGAAACGGCTTGTTCCGGATGGCGATTGGTAGCGGCGAGCAATCGCACGTCGACATCGATCTCTTTACGGCTACCGAGACGTCTTACGGCGCGCTCTTCGATCACTCGCAGCAGTTTCGCCTGCAGCACCGCCGGCATTTCGCCGATTTCGTCGAGCAGGAGCGTGCCGGTGTCGGCGAGTTCGAAACATCCCTGGCGTCGTGAAGCCGCGCCCGTGAACGCGCCTTTCTCGTGTCCAAACAGTTCTGACTCCATTAACGACTCGGGAATCGCGGAACAGTTAATGGCGACGAAAGGCTTGTCGTGGCGCGGGCTCATTTTGTGAATCGTGCGGGCGACGAGCTCTTTGCCGGTGCCTGATTCGCCGGTGATCAAAACGGAGGCTGACGAAGGCGCTACCTGTTCGATCAGAAAGTAGATCTTCTGAATCGACTCTGACTTGCCTACGAGTTCGCCGTAAACGCTACGATCCTGATCAGTCAACGTAGACATCCGCGCCAGTGTAGCACACAGATTTAGGCGGATTGATAACGGATTTACTTTGAATAGTAGTTGGCAATGGCGTGGGCCAGATCGGCGGTGGTGAAGCTCGTTGGTTGGATGTCGACGCGCAAGCCGTACTCGGCGGCGGCGGTGGCGGTGACTGTGCCGATGCAGGCGATCACGACGCCGGGGAGGACTTTTCCGAGGTCGTGGGTGTCGAAGAGTTTGGCGAGGTTCTTGATGGTGGATGGGCTGGTGAAGGCGATGCAGTCTCCGCTACCGGCAAGCATCGCGCTCAAACGCCCGCGATCAAGATTTTCCGGCAGGACGGTTTGATACGTAGGCACGACATCGACGCGCGCGCCCGCTTCTTCCAGAGCTTTCGGCAGGTGTTCGCGACCGACTAACGCGCGCGGCAGCAGGATGTTGCGCCCGCGCAGCTGCTCTTCGCCGCCAACAAACTCGCTCAGCGCGGCAAACACGCCTTCCGCAGTCGATTGTGAGGGAACGAGGTCGACGTGGACGTGTGCGTCGTGAAGTTTGTCGGCAGTGCGCTGGCCGATGGCGCAGACCCTAATCTCGTCGAGATCTTCGATCTTCAACCCGCGTGATAAGAGGCGCTTAATGAAAAACTCGACTCCGTTGGTACTGGTGAGGATGAGCCAGTCGTAGCCGTAGAGATGATCGAGTGCTTCGTCGAGGCGGTCGTAGCTTTCGAGCTCACGGATTTCGATGGTTGGACAAATGATTACCCTGGCGCCGTAGTTTTCGAGGAGTGTGCTCAACTCGTCCGCCTGCGAGGCCGCACGCGTCACCACGACCGTTCGTCCTTCCAGCGGATTGTTCATCAGAGTATGGTGTTGGCGCCGCGCTCGATCAATGTTGAAGCGAGGGAGGCGCCGAGGGCTTCGGCCGTTTCAGGAGGGCCGGATAAAGATTCCTGCAGACGCTTTGATCCGTCGGGTTTGGCGACGAGGCCTTCGAGCTTCAGCAACTCGCCTTCGAAGCGCGCGTGTGCGGCGATTGGCAACTGGCAGCCGCCGCCGAGGCCGCGGAGAAATGAGCGTTCCGCCAAACATGCGAGACGTGTTTCGCGATGAACCAGTTTGCTTGTCGTCTCCAACGCGAGGTCGTCATCACTGCGGGTCTCGATCGCGATCGCACCCTGGCCTACCGCGGGCAACATGTGGCTGATCGGAATTCGCAACGAGATCCGGTCGTGCAAACCAAGCCGCACTAAACCTGCTGACGCCAGAATCAATGCATCGTACTCGCCCTCGTCGAGCTTTCGAATCCGTGTGTCAACGTTGCCACGCAGGTCTTTGATTACGAGATTCTGGCCGAAATAGCACCTTAACTGTGCGAGCCGGCGCGGACTCGACGTACCCACGATCGCGCCTCGCGGTAAGTTCCCAATAGCTGTGGCATCGAACTCCGATCCTGCCGCCAGCACCAACGCGTCGCGCGCATCTTCACGCTCGCAGATCGCACTGATGGTCAATCCCGAGGGAAGTATCGTCGGCAGATCCTTCAGTGAATGAACTGCGATGTCGATGCGCCCGTCGAGCAGCGCATCTTCCAGTTCTTTCGTGAACACGCCCTTGCCGCCGATCACCGACAACGGTTCCTTCTTCACGTCGCCAGTGGTCTTGATGATCTCGATGCGAATGTCGATTTCAGGGTTTAGCTGCTGCAAACGCGTGCGCGCATGTTCAGCCTGCCACAAAGCAAGCTTTGACCCACGCGAACCGATGACGAGAGTACGTGACATCGTCGCTCACTCCTCGAGACCGAAAGGATCTTTTGGATCGGGGGCAGCATCAGTCTCGCTCATCTCGTAAAAGCGACGCATCTGGCTCAGGATGGGATGTGAGATTTTGTTGACCGTGGACATGAGTAGCGACTCGACCGCGGTTTCCTGTTCCTTCGTCAGCGGGCCAAGTTTCTTCCGCTGCCGCTCCAACTCGGATCGCGCAATGTCCTGCATGTTCTGACGCAACGCGCCGATGCTTGGTCCAAAGTCCATCAAACGCAGCTTCTGCTGAAACTGCATCACTTCCGACTGCACGATCAGTTCCGCACGTTCCGCTTCACGCTCGCGCTCGCGAATGTTCGACGAAATGACTGACTCGAGGTCGTCGATGTCGAAAAGAAAGACGTTGGGAATCTTGCTGACTGCAGGATCGATGTTACGTGGCACGCTGATGTCGATAAAACAGGTAGGCCTATTACGACGGCGCTCGAGCGCTTTGCGCGTTCGCTCCTCTGTGAGCACGTAATCAGGCGCGCCGGTGGAACAGATAATGACGTCGGCTTCCGAGAGAAACTGGTCGAGTTGATCCAGGGAAACCGCGTTGGCGCCAAACTCGTCAGCCATTTGCCGGGCGGTTTCTTCGGTACGGTTCGCGATGACGACGCGCGAAACTCCGGCATTGATGAGATGCCGCGCGGAGAGTTCGGCCATTTCACCGGCGCCGACGAGCATCACGGTGCAGCCCTTCAGCGACCCGAAGATCTTCTTGCCGAGTTCGACCGCCATGTAGCTGATCGACACCGCGCTCGCAGCGATACCCGTCTCGTTCCTGACTCGTTTGGCGACGCGAAACGTATGGTGGACCAGCCGGTTTAGAACACGACCCGCCGTGCCGGCTTCGACTGCAAGCGAGTATGCGTGACGCACCTGGCCCAACACCTGAGGCTCGCCAATCACCATCGAATCGAGCGAAGAAGCGACGCGAAACAGGTGCCGCACAGCCTCTTCATCCGTATGGCGGTAGAGATGGTTGTCCAGAAAGCCGGCGGGCAAGCTACCCGAGTTATCGAGAAACTGCCTGACACGTCCGGCGCCAAACTCGAGTTGATCGCTCGACATAGCGCCCAGGATCTCCACGCGGTTACAAGTTGAAACAATCAGTCCTTCAGACACGACCACGCCGTCGACGAGCTGGCGCAGGCCATTGGCACACGCTTCGTCGTTGAAGGCGAGTCGCTCGCGGATCTCCACCGGAGCTGTCTTATGATTGACTCCTATGAGGAGAATGGACATTGCTTCACCCGAACACGTGATAGCTATCGAGAAATCGAGTTCCCAGAAACGTCAAAAGCACTAACCCAAAACCGACCACGCCGAGCCACGCCGCACTCCGTCCCCGCCAATTGGGCGTGAAGCGATAGATAATCAGGAACAAATAAAGCAGCCACGTAAGTAACGCGAAAATTTCCTTCGGATCGTTTCGCCAAGCCTGGCCAAAACGTGTCGAGGACCAGATCATGCCACTCGCAATGCCGAGCGTCAGCAGCAACAAGCCCAGGGCGGCGGCGCTGGTGGCGAGTTCGTTAACCGTGCTCAGCGCCGGCAGACGATGAAAGATGGCGCTGAACGTCTTGAGTTTGAGCTCACGTTCCTGGAGTAAGTACATAACGCTGGCCATAAAGGCGATAACAAATGCAGCGTAAGCAAAGATCAGGAGCGTTGTATGAATCGGAAATAGCCAGGTCGCCGAAAACGTAGCGGGGGCTGATGAACTCGTGCCGATTAGCAAGGCAACGAGTGTCAGCACCGATATCAGCGGCATCACGAAGGCGCCGACTGCCTGCGTCCGGTAGCGATAGAGCACGATCGAATAAAGCGCCACGAGTGCCCACGCAAGAAACGATAGGGCTTCGCGCAGCGAGAATAGCGGGTAATGGCCGTCGTATACCCAGTCGGCTATTAACACGACCGTGTGCAGCACGAAGCCGGCAGCCGTCGACCATTCCGCAACGCGTTGCAGAGACCGGCGCTTGTTAACAAACGCCAGAATAGAATGGATTGCGGCGATCAGATACGCCGCTACGACTGCCAGCAGTAAGGATCTCATCGGAAACTCGGAAAAGAATTCTAACCACAAAGTCATAAAGGCACAAAAGTGTTATTTGAGCCTTCGTGCCTTTGTGGTTAAGAATGGCAACCATTATGCTTGCGGAGAACATCTTGGTTTGGGTGAGGAGGACAGAATGCTTTCCCCTGCGTCGCGTCTTGCCGTTTCGATTTTACTGGTAGTTGCGGTGGCGCTGAATGCTGCGTTCGCCCAAACCAGACCCGCGAGCCAGAAGCAGAATCCTCCAAAGCCTGCGCCAACTCAGCCCGAAACCCCGCCTGAAGAGCCACAGGACATCGAAACTCTCAAGACCGACACCGACCTGGTAACCGTGCCGCTGATTGCCTCCGACAAGCAAGGCACTTACATCACCGATCTTCGTCAGGAAGAGTTCGCGATCTTTGAGGATGGAGTCCAGCAGCAGATAGCGTTCTTTGGAAAAGTCGCGGCGCCGTTTCACGTCGTGCTCATGCTCGACACCAGCTCCAGTACCAGGGACAAGATCAGACAAATCCAACAGGCGTCTACTGCTTTTGTTGAACAATTACAGCCGGCTGACCGCGTCAAAGTCATCTCGTTTGACGACAGCGTCAGGGACCTGAACGAGTTCACCAACAATCGAGAAACTTTGCGGAATGCCATCTACAGCACGAAGTCGGGGGAGGGAACGAAGGTTTACGACGCGGTCGAGCTTGCTTTGAACACGATCCGGAAGATTCGTGGCCGCAAAGCAATCGTGATCTTTACCGACGGCATGGATTGGCACAGCGATCACGCGACCTATGAAGGCACCATACGTTGGCTTGATGAAGAAGGTGTGACGGTCTATCCGATTCGCTACGACACGCGCGCAACCACCGAACAATTGGCGCACGAACAATCCGGGGGCGGGCCGCAGTTGCCGACGATCTCCGTCATTCGACAACCACCACCGAGCGGCACGACTGCACCAACTTTTCCTGGTGGCGATCAGGTGCCAACGAGGGGGAGCACGCAGCGGACTGGACCACTCGGACTTCCTTCTGCAGATGAAATCCTGCGTCGCCGCCGCGAAGAAGAACGCAACCGATATCCTGACCGGTATCCTGATCCAAATCAGCTGCCGCCTTCCGAAGAACGAATGCCGCGCCTCCCGGGCTCGGAACCTCCTGGTGGCCGAACTACGACCGGAACAACGAGCGGTCCCGATGATTCGATCAAGGGAACGCTGGATCTTGCTTACATGACCGCCGACGGTTATCTCAAAGCGTTAGCAGACAAATCCGGCGGCCGGCTGTTGCGCGCCGACACGCTGAACTCGCTACCCGATGCGTTTGCACAGATCGCTGCCGAACTGCGTACCCAATACATGCTCGGCTATTACCCGCTCAACAAAGAGCGCGACGAACGCTATCGCAACATCAAAGTGACGACGACCCGAAAGCAGGTCGTAATTCGCGCCCGCCCCGGCTACCTCGCCACAGCTGCAAAGTAAGCCACAAAAAGGCACAAGAATTACAAAAAGACAAATCTGTGCTTGATCGCCTTCTGCATGGATTTATTTTTTTGTGATTTTTGTGCCTTTTTGTGGCTAATCTTCTTTGTGGCTCTCTTGCTGTGTGGCTTCACCCGTGCTACAAAACTCACTCATGCCTGATCGAGCCGAAGCTTGGGAATTGTTGTGTGAATACACAAAGGGCGATAGCCTGCGTAAGCACGCCCTGGCTGTCGAGGCCGCCATGCGCGCCTGCTCCAAACGCTACGCCGAAGGCTCCGTGGACGAAGACGAGTGGGGCTTAGTCGGTCTGCTTCACGACTTCGACTACGAAATGTTTCCCTCAGCCGATCAGCATCCCTTTACCGGCGCCAACATCCTCTGCGGCCGCGGCTACTCCGATCGAATCATCCGAGCCATCATGGGCCACGCGACCTACACGGGTGTGCCCCGCGACACGGACATGGCTCGCGCGCTCTTTGCCACCGATGAACTTTGCGGCTTTCTGGTAGCGTGTGCGCTCGTCAGGCCATCGCGCAGTCTTGACGATATGGAAGTCTCGTCAGTTAAGAAGAAGCTGAAGGACAAGGCATTCGCGCGTTCGGTGAATCGCGACGACATCAAGCAAGGTGTCGAAGAGTTGGGAGTGAATATCGACGATCACATTCGTTTCGTGATCGATGCCTTGCGACCGGTGCAAAAAGAGATTGGATTAAATACTATTTCCGATTTGAAAAGCTGAATCGGCAATGAAGGCGATGTGTGGTCCAGCAGGCTGTACCGGTTCGGTCGGATTCCTGCGGGCACTCAGAATCGAAGCAACGACGAAGAGCGCAAGAGTGAGTAGTGTTGCCAGGACCGCTGTCAGAAATGCCTGTAGCCGCCGCCGTCGCGCAGTGTGACGATAGACGAAGATCGACGAGAAGATGATTGCGGCGATGGGCAACAAAAGAGTAGCAGTGACTAATAAACCCGGGCTGGATAGGGCTTGCAGGGAGAACACACCCAGCACAAGGGCGATGCAGGAACCGGCGCCCACAATTGCTGCAAGTAACGAAGCGATCACTACGAGCTTCAATCGCATCCGGGCAAGTTCCTTAATCTGCTGCTGATGTGCAAAAGCTCCTCCTTGGTTGGTGGGAAAGGCGCCGCCAAGGATACCACAGGGACGGACCACAAATGATCACCAGAAGCGCGCTGATTTGGCTGTCCCGCCAAGAAGGCCTCAAGGATTTCGCTACCAGTTTTGGATTCTTCAAAAAACTGACGACTCGCTTCGTCGCCGGCGAGAATATCGACGAAGTCATTCCTTTTATTCGCCAGCTCAACTCGGAAAATGCGACGGCGTCGTTCGATCATTTGAATGAGTCAGTCGGGAGCGCTGCTGAAGCAGAGCAGGAAGTAAGCGAGTACCTCAACATTCTGGCGAAGATCGACGAACAACGGATCCGCTCGAATGTTTCGATAAAACTCACGCAGTTCGGACTCGGGCTCGATCCGGAGCTGGCTTACCAAAACGCGCGCAGAGTCGTCGTTGAAGCTGCGGAGCGCGGCAACTTTGTCAGAGTTGACATGGAAGATTCGAGCGTTACCCAGGTCACGATCGACATCTTCAAACGACTGCGCGCTGAATTCGGACTGAACACGGTTGGGATCGTTTTGCAGTCGTACTTGTATCGCACGCTGGCTGACGCGCAGGAACTGGTGAAACTGCCCGCGCGCATCCGCATCTGCAAGGGTGCGTACAATGAACCGCCGGAAGTGGCGTTTCCGGACAAGAAGGACGTTGACGCGAACTACATCAAGGTGATGCAAGTCTTACTGAGCAGCGGTATCTATCACGGCATCGCCACCCACGATCCGAAGATGATCGATGCGACGATCGACTTTGCCACGCGTGAAGGGATCGGCACGGAGAAGTACGAGTTTCAGATGCTCTACGGCATCCGGCGGCACGTACAACGCCAGCTCGCCCGGGATGGTTACAACGTCAGGATCTATGTTCCCTACGGTAAACACTGGTATCCTTACTTCATGCGCAGGCTGGCCGAGCGCCCTGCGAATATCTGGTTCGTCCTGAAGAATCTCGCGAAGGGTTGAGCATGAGCGACTGGTTCTGGGTTCTCTGGTGCATCCTGGGGGCGATACTGATCGTCGCCGAGATCTTCACGTCTGGCTTCGTGCTGTTCTGGTTTGGAATCGGAGCCCTGGCCGCCGCGTTTGCGGGGTTCATCGGCGTCGATAGCCTGGCTATTCAGTTTTTGATCTTCGCAGTGGTTTCGACCGCGCTCACCGCCGCTTCGAGAACGATCTTCGTCAACTACTTTTCACGGGAAAGGACAGGCGACTCGCTGCGCACCGGCGTCGATGCGATGCCCGGAAAGATCGGCACTGTCGTGTCGTCGAGCAAAGGCGCGCTCAACGAGGGCGCGGTGAAAGTGCTTGGCTCAACCTGGACCGCCTACCCCGCGCCCGGTGAAGACCCGCTGGAAGCAGGTGAACGCGTCACTGTGGAGCGCATCGAGGGTGCGTCGATTTACGTGAGACGAATCGGCAGTGGCGAACCGGATTGGCGAAATAAAACGGCCACGGATAAGACGGATTAGATCCGGATTTCATCCGCGTTAATCCGTGGCTGATTAATGTGGTTCGGTGTCGGCTTCGTAGGTGTCGTCGAGAGTCTTGTCTTCTTCGAGCGGTGGGAGCTCGATCGTGATTCTGTCGGTCGCGGGTTCTTCGAGTTCGTCGCCGTGGAAGCGCGCCAGCACGACGGTGATGTTGTCTTCACCACCGCGATTGTTCGCTTCTTCGATCAACTTGTCACACGCTTTAGCCAAATCGCCTTTGCTATTGATGACGATCTGCTGAATGTCTTCCGCGCGTAGTTTTCCCGATAGACCATCGCTACACAGCAACACCAGATCGTCTTGTCGCAAACGAATCCGGCCCGTGACCGGCTGCACTTCACTCTGCGCGCCGAGAGCCTGCAGGATCACGTTGCGAAACATGTGAGTCTCGGCTTCCGACTCGCTGATCTGACCGACATCTACGAGTTGTTGCACGAGCGACTGGTCCTTCGTCGCCAGCCGTATGTGGTCCTTGCGAATGACGTAGCCACGACTGTCGCCGACCTGCACCAGGTCAAGGCTGTCGCCCTTGACGGCGGCGCCGGTGAACGTCGCACCCATGCCCGCGCAACGTGAGTCTTCCTGGCTCTTGAGATGGATAGCGGAGTTGGCGAAATGCGTGGCGCTCTTCAAACACTCGACTAGATCGAGGTCCGGATCGCAGAAGGCATCACCCTCGCCGACGAGCATCTGCCGGACCGAGTCGACGGCCATGCGGCTCGCGACGTCTCCCGCAAGCGCTCCGCCCATTCCGTCCGAGACGACCAGTACCAGTCCCTTGTCACCCAAATCGAAACGGGTCAGGGTTGAGGGCGGGGTTGCGCCATCAGCGCCGGTCCAGGTTTGGGCGGTTGAAAGATCGAGAACGAGAAAATTGTCTTCATTGCCACGTCGAACTCGGCCAACGTCTGATTTGGCGTATAACTCTACGATCATAAATGGAGAGCTTATTGGGAGCTGATTAATAAAGGCTGAGAACCGGGAGATTGTAACCCTTCTGTAGTTTTGCTGTCATCATGTCTGTATCCACAGATTACGCAGATTATTTTGCAGAATCTGTGTAATCTGCGGACGGCTTTATACTTTGTCAAGCGCCTGATCCAAATCGGCGATGATGTCGTCCGTATCTTCGATTCCGACCGAGATTCGCACCAGCCCATCTGTAATCCCAAGTCGTTGGCGTTTTGCTTCGTCAACGGAGGCGTGAGTCATCGTTGCCGGGTGTGAAATCAGCGTTTCGACACCTCCCAAACTCTCCGCCAGGGTGCAGAGCTTAACAGACTCGAGCACGGTCCGCGCAGCCGCCAGCGAGCCCACGTCGAAAGCCACCATGCCGCCGAAACCGCGTTGCTGGCGGCGGGCCAGGGCGTGCTGTGGGTGCGACGCAGAACCGGGATAATAAACCTTTTTCACTTTCGGATGCTCTTCCAGAAACGCTGCGACGGCGCGACCGGTCTTGTCGTGCTGTTCCATGCGCAGCGCCAGCGTCTTAGTGCCGCGCAACACGAGCCACGAATCAAATGGCGAGAGGATCGCGCCGGCACTGTTTTGCACGAAGCCGATCCAGTTTGCGTCCTCTTCGTCATTCAAAACCACGACGCCGCCGACGCCGTCCGAATGGCCGTTGAGATACTTCGTCGTGGAGTGCACGACGATATCGCAACCAAACTCGAGCGGGCGTTGCAGGTATGGCGACATGAAAGTGTTGTCGCAAACTACGCGCGCGCCCGCGCGATGAGCGACCTCGCTAACTTCTTTGAGATCGGTAACGGTCATGATCGGATTAGTTGGCGTTTCGAGAAACACCATCTTCGTGTTTGGTTTGAGCGCGGCTTCGACGTTCAGCGGATCGGACGTGTCGACGTAGTCGAATGAGATGTTGTAGTTGGCGAGTATGCGATTGAAGAGACGTGCTGTGCCGCCGTAAGTGTTATCAGAGACGACGACGTGCTCGCCGGCTTTTATGAGTCGCAAGGTCGCGTCAATCGCAGCCATGCCGGATGCGAAAGCAAAACCGAAGCGCCCGCCTTCGAGCGCCGCGAGGTTTCGTTCGACTGCGGAACGCGTCGGGTTCTGAGAACGTGCGTATTCGTAACCTTTGTTCTTGCCGAGTGCGTCCTGCGCGTAAGTTGATGTCTGATAGATTGGAACTGTTACTGAGCCTGTGCTCTCGTCGGGTTCCGACCCTGTATGAATAGCTATCGTTGCAAATCCCATTTCGTTGTTACTCATCAAAAATTCCCTGACTGCGATATCGCTCGGCGCCGTCCGGAAAAACTGTGACTATGCGTTTTCCCGGTCCGAGGCGTTCGGCAATTTTGTATGACGCGGCGGCAGCAGCGCCCGATGACCAGCCACCGAGCAGTCCTTCAAGTTTGGCAATCTTCTTCAGCGCCGCGCAAACTTCGTCGTCCCGAACCATCAGGATCTCGTCGGCCAAAGAGGCGTCGAAGATCTTCGGAATGAAATCCCGTTGTCCGATGCCTTCGATCTTCTTTGGTCCGGGCGGTCTGCCGCCGTAGATCGAACCCTCCGGTTCCACCAGGACACAGAGCACGTTGCGGTTAATCTGTCTTACCGCTCTCGAAACACCGCAGAACGTTCCTGAAGTTCCCGCGCCGATGACGACCGCATCGATGTCGCCGTCCATCTGTTCAATGATCTCGCGTGCCGTGGTTAGTTCATGAAAACACGGGTTCGCATTATTCTCAAATTGCTGCGGCACGAAGCTGTCTTCGATCGTGCCGGAGAGTTCGCCGCAACGCTCGATCGCGCCCTGCATGCCTGCTTCGTGCGGCACGTACTCGATCTCGCCGCCGAGCGCTTCGATCAGCTTCATTTTCTCAACCGCAAAACCTTTAGGGACGCAGAGAATAACACGGTAACCCCGAGCAATTCCCACCAGCGCGAGACCGATTCCGGTGTTGCCGGCAGTGGGCTCGATGATAGTGGCGCCGGGTTTGAGCAGGCCTCTTTCCTCGGCGTCGACAATCATGCCCAACGCCGCGCGATCCTTCACGGATCCACCCGGATTCATCCATTCGAGCTTTGCGTAAATGTCAGCGAGCGGAGGTTGTGCAAAGCGAGAGAGGTGAAGAAGCGGAGTGTTTCCTATGAGATCGAGAACGCTTTCTGCGACGCCGCGCAACATCGGACGCGATGGTAGCATATCAGTACTGGATCAGGCTCCCCTCGCGCTTGGCGCGTCTAACGGCACGTCCAAAGACCCAAAGCGAGAAGGGAAGCAGCACGACGAGAAATCCGAGCAGGATGAACAAGGGCTGCGTCACTTCTGCCAGTCCGTGTCCCTCAATCAGCACTTGCCTGATGCCCTGAAGGCCGTGAGTGGTGGGGAGAATGAGCGAGATGTTGCCGAGGTTTGGTCCGGCGTAAGTTTTCAGCAACTGCGTCGGGAAAAACACTCCGGAAAATAGTGCTGAGCCCGCGCCGAGAAAAATGCCGAACGGATCGCCGCGTTTGAAAACCATCGCAAAGCTCGCCGAGAGAATGCCCAGACAGGCGAGCACAACGGTCGTGAGTAAAAGAAACACCACTGCCAGGAAGAAGCTGCCTTGATACTCCACGCCGAAGAACACGCGTCCGAAAAACAGGTAGAGAAACGAGAAGAACGTCGTCTCAAGAAAATCCCACGCAGAGCTGGAGACGATTACTGTGGGTAGGTTTATGGGCGTCAGCAGTACGCTCTCGAGCGTGCCCTGCATCTGTTCCTGCCTGATCGAATTAGCGAGACTCGAAAAGCCGGTCATGAAATAGTTGAGCACTGCCAGCCCCGTAAGCCACGACGCCAGCGGATCGCGCCATTGCGAGAACTGCGGATCGGTAAACCCCGCAAAGATCTTGGAGATGAAAAACAACGTCGTCACGACCGCAAGGATCAAGATGATCCGCAGGAAGAACTGCATGCGGTAACTCACGAACAGACGAAAGTCACGCGCTACGAAAGCGAAGATGCGTCTTGGGAGTAATCTGAGTGAGTTCATTTTTTAGCCACAGATTACACGGATGAACACGGATAATTTATTTTCTGATCGGTGTTCATCCGTGTTCATCCGTGGCTTCATACCGTTCCAAGACATCGAGCAGCGTCGCTCGTTCAGTCTCGACGTCAATTATCCGTGCACCCTGACTCTGTAGGTCTTTTATCACCTCGTCGAGCCGATCATCATTATGTTGACGTGTGAACGAGGTTTTGAACGTGCCGTTCGTGCCCGCAGCCGTTATGTGTACCATTTCGGAATCAGACGTTAGCGCACGCAGGTTCTTCGGCGTGTCGAGCGCGCGGATGCTACCGCGACTGATGATTGCCACACGCGCGCACAGCGTCTCGACTTCAGCGAGATTGTGCGACGTCAAGAGCACCGTAACCGGCGGATCCTCTCCTGAAAAAGATCGGATCATCTCTCTCATTCGCGCTGCCGCCAATGGATCGAGGGAACGCGTTGGTTCGTCGAGCAACAGCACGGGCGGACTCGGCAGCATCGCGCGCGCGACTGCGAGGCGCTGCTTGTTGCCTGTGGACAACTCGCCAAAACGACGTTTCGCCACCTCGTCCAGTTCAAGCTTTGCGAAAAGATCCTTGATCCGTTGTTTTGCGCGCGAGTCTGACAATCCATGAAGCCGCGCAAAGAACATCAAATTTTGTTCGGCAGTCAGGCGCCAGTAAAAACTCCGCTCTTCGGCAGTCGATAAACCGATCTCTCTTCGTACGAGCTCGTCCTGCTCGACGCTGTCGTGCCCGTTCACAGAAACGCTGCCGGTCGTCGGCTGGACCAGCGTCGCAACAATCTTCGTAAGAGTTGTTTTGCCGGCGCCGTTGCGTCCGATCAGTCCGAAGATCTCACCCGTTTCAACTTCAAACGATACATCGCGCAGCGCCTCGACAGGATCTTTCACGGGACGGCGGAAGAAAGCACGCAACCGCCGGAACGAGACGGGATAAGTTTTAGACAGATTGCGGATCGAGATAGCGCTCATCGGGCTCGTTGGCGGGGATCGAGATACTCGCGCAGGCCGTCGCCGATGAAATTGAACGCCAGCACCGTGAGCGCGATGGCTATGCCGGGAAAGATGAGCGCGTGAGGTGCGGCCTGAAGCGTCGAAAGATCGCGAGCCTCTTCAATCATGACGCCCCACGATGGCGCGGGCGGTGGCACGCCAAGTCCCAGAAACGACAGCGCCGCTTCCGAGAGCACCGCTCCGGCCATTCCGAGGCTTGCCTGCACGATAAGAGGTTGAATCGCATTGGGAAGAATGTGGAGCAGCAGGATACGTGCGTCGCTGGCGCCGAGCGCGCGCGCTGCCTGAACGAAGTCGTATTCGCGAACTTTCAAAACCTGACCACGAATGAGTCGCGCATAACCGACCCAGCCGATGATGCACAACGCGAGAATGAGTTTGTTCAATCCGGCGCCGAGAAACGCCACCATCGCAATCGCAAGCAGCAAACCGGGAAACGCGAGAAACACGTTGAAGACGTAACCCGAGACAAAACGATCGACCCAGCCACCGTAATAGCCCGCAATGGCGCCAAGAATCGTTCCCACAACGGCCGAAACCGCCACGACGATCACGCCGACCTGCAGCGAAATGCGCGCGCCGAAAACGACACGGGAGAAGATGTCGCGGCCGGTGGAGTCAGTGCCGAACCAGTGAGCCGCGGATGGTGGCAGATAACGCATCGCCAGATTCGTCGTACCGACGTCATAGGGCGCAATCCAGTCCGCCAGCAGCGCTACCAGCACCAGCACCGCGACGATCACCAATCCGATGATGGTTAGACGATTCATCCTACTCTGATACGCGGATCGAGCCAGCGATAAACCATGTCGGTAAGCAGGTTCGCGATGATGTAAGTCATACTGATCACCAGCACGCATCCCTGCACGACGCGGTAGTCGCGTTTTCCGATTCCATCCTCGACGAGCAGCAGTCCCAGGCCTGGCCAGCCAAAAATCTTTTCAGTGATGATCGCGCCAGCCAGCAAAACGCCTAGCTGCAAACCGAGAATCGTGACGACCGGAATCAGCCCGTTCTTCAAGACGTGTTTGTAAACCACAGTTCGCTCGCTCAAACCCTTGGCGCGCGCGGTGCGAACGTAATCTTCGTTCAACTCTTCAATCACAGACGAGCGCACCATGCGCGTCAGAATGGCAGATAGTGCGGCGCCCAACGTGAATGCCGGCAGAATGATGTCGCTCCAGTCAAACCGGCCTGAAGGAGAAAGCAAACGGAGCTTGACTGCGAAGATGTAGACCAGCATCGGCCCGATGACGAAGCTGGGTAGGCTGATACCGAGGAGTGCAACAACGGACGCGAGATTATCGGTAATCGTTCCTCGATTCGTGCCCGCAATCACGCCCAGGGGAATAGCGATCACGATCGCGATTAGCATCGCGAAGAGGGCGAGTTCTATTGTGGCTGGATAGCGTTCGAGAATGAGATCTTTCACGGGTCGATCGTTACGAAACGACAGACCCATGTCGCCGCTCAGCAACGAGCGCCAGTAATCGGTGTAGCGATTGTCAGTGCCGTGCCAGACGAAGTGGCGTTCACCGTTGCTGTCCTCTGGAAAAGAGAAGAAGAAGGGCGGGCGATCGAGTCCGTGTTTCTCACGAAACTGCGCAAACTGTTCGGGTGTCGCCTGTTCGCCAAGGATCGCCACTGCTGGATCGCCGGGAACAAGTTCAATCAGAAGCGTTACCAGAGAGACGACGGTCCAAACAACCAGCAGCAGAATAAGCAGGCGTCTCAGGATGCCGAAGATCCGGTACCGAAGGTTGGTTCGCACTGCGGCGCATAATAACATGAGCCACGGATTGTGATCCGTGGCTCAAAATAAAAACGTAGCCCGGAGCACGATCCGAATACTCGCACAGCCCCGACAACCGCGCGCTTACCAAACCGCACTCCGTGACTACGTAGCTTGGTTGCAAACTATTAATGAGCTGCAACCAATTCCTCGAACTATTCCGGCCTTCTTCCCATGTGCAAGGCCGCAATGCCGCCCGTTAAGTTCTCGTATCCAACCTGAACGAAACCTGCCTGCTCCATCAGGAGCGAGAGTTGGGACTGGTCCGGAAACTTCTGGACCGACGCCGGCAGATAGCTATACGCGTTGTGTGAACCGCTCACCACGCCACCTATCCACGGCAGTACTTTTCTAAAGTACACATTGAACAACGGTCGAAGTACTGCATTCGCTGGTCTTGAAAACTCCAGCACAGCCACCCAGCCGCCCGGTTTCAAGACTCTCGAGAGTTCAGCGAGACCGCTTTCGACATTCGACAGATTGCGCAATCCAAATGCGATCGTCGCTACATCGAATGTGCCATCTCGAAAAGGCAGGTCTAACGCGTCACCCTCTATAAAGCGTATGCGACCAGACGTCTTACCGGCGGCTATCTGAAGCATCGGCCGGCAGAAATCAGTCCCAACAACTCCTGCTCCCGTGATTTCAAACAACGTCAGCGATAAATCGCCCGTGCCACATGCCACATCGAGAACGCGAGCGTTGCTCGACGAAAGCTTCTCGCGCACCCTGGTTGCAACAATCCGGCGCCAACGTTTGTCGACGTTGCCGGAAAGCACGTGGTTCAAAAGATCGTACCGGCTCGCGATCGAAGCAAACATTTCGCGAACGCGGCCCGCATGTTCGTTTGCGGCACTTCCGTTCTCGTCAGGCACAGTTAAGCCAAATCTGATGGAGGTTTGGTTGCAGGACGATTGCGAACAATTTGTGATTACCCGGGATTGTCGTTTGTCGCTGGTTTCGTTGGCGGTTTTTGCGATGGCGCCGGTGCCGCGATCTCGCCGAGCACTTCGTACTGAAAACGTCCTTGTAGCGCCGCTTTCAGCGCTGCTGATTCACCGGCAGCGACTAAAGCGATGTTCTTGTTAAAAAGTCGATTAGCAACACGTTGCACCTCGGAAGCAGTGACAGATCTCAGCAGCGCAATCTGATCTTGCGAAGTGCTCAGACGATAAGTGTCAGCATCGAGCCACGGATCCGGCAGCGCTTCCGGCTTCGCGAGATTGGGTGAGAGCTCGTTAATCACTTCGGTCCTCGCCCGCTCGAGTTCTTCGGCAGTCGCTGGAGTCGACATTAACGAGTCGAGAGCTTTTCGGGCATTCGCAAGTGAATCCACTGCTGTGAGCTCTGTAACTGTGGCGCCCATTATGAATGCGCCAGGCAGGACATGCGCGTCGGTTTTGACGAAAACCGGTTGTTTGTTCAACTCCGGAACAGTTGCCTGCCAGCGATGTTGCGCGACTCTCGCTAAAACCATAGCTGTCGCAAAGTCTGTATCGGATCTGGCAACACCACGCACTGCAAGACGAATCTCGACACCTGGGCCAGGTACGTTGACTATTAGTACGCGTGCGTCAGCGGGATTGGGCTGGCGAAAAGTAGTCGGCACGATCTGCTCGCTTTTGCGCCATGGGCCCAGTAGCTGGCGCACCGTCTTCATAGCGCGTTGTTTTGTGACACCGCCGACGATTGCTAGCGTAGCGTTGTTAGAATTCAAAAAGCGGTCGCGAGCCAACATGAGATCGGCGCGGTCCACTCGTGCAACCTCTTCAGGCGATCCAGCCGGTGGACGGCCGTAGGGAAAGTCACCATAAAGCCGGGCCAAAATCGCGCGGTCAGCAACTGTTCCCGGAGCGATCGACGTATCGCGCAGGAGCTTGACCCGTGTGTCGCGTATGCGCGTTACCACTTCAGGAGTCAACTGCGTTGACAGCAACGCATTGCGCAGGACCTCGACGATCTGTTCGAGTTCGGATGCTTTGCCAACCATAGTGATCGTCGTGGAATCGTAAGTGACGCTGACGTCGAGTTTCCCGCCCATTTCGTCAGTGAAGTAATCGACTGTTGCCGGGTCGGGGAAGAGCATGTCGCCGAGAAGCGCCATTTGGCCCGACTTGCCGGCGAGATCGAAGGCACTGCCGCTGTTGATTCGGAGCTTCAGGATTACTTCTGGAGTACCGGGCTTCAGCCAGAACAGCAGACGCAGGCCGTTCAGGAGCTGTTCGCGCTCGGGTTGGGCGGCTGTCTGCGAAAAAGCCGGATGACAAAGCAGCAGCAGACTCAGGATCGCTATAGTCGCCTTTACGGGGTATTTCATAGGGTTAAAACATCTTAGATGCCGGGTGTTTGCTCGTCAACCGTTTGGCACTTCAGTGCATCCTAAGCCCTGATTGATAAAGGGATCTGGTCGATCTGACCCGGCAAAAGCGCAAAAACAGTATGTACTTGCCGCCCCAGCGGGTTTAATATTCCGCCCAGTATTGTTGGGGCGCGCAAGTTTTTTCAGTTTCGAACGTCACTTTTCCACGGTTGCTGGTAACTATAGCAGGAGCAAATCCTGCAGGATCGAGTGCTTGATTGCCCGAGAGAACCACAGACGAGGTCTTGCTGAACAAGGCGGGAGAGGGTGACCAGGCAGCCTTTCTGGAGTTGTACGACAGATACCGGGAACCGATCTTCCGTTTTGCTTACCGGTTGCTTGGTTCCGTTGAAATTGCTGAAGACGTAACTCACGACTGTTTTCTCAGCTTGATTCGCAAGCCTGAGAATTATTGTCCTGAGCGCGCTTCTTTGAAAACTTACTTGTATGCAGCGGCGCGGAATCTGGCTATGAAGCATTTTCGCAGTCAGGGCCGCGAGACCGGGCTGGACGAAGTCACTGAGGAGTTGAAGGAGTCGCCGCGGCGAGGACCTTTGCGGAGGTTGCTTGATGAGGAACTCGCGACTCTGGTGAGAGAAGCAGTTTTCAGTCTTCCTCCACTGCAACGAGAGGCGCTCATCCTGTTTGAGTATGAGGGCCTGAGTTTGAACGAGGTAGCTGAGATTGCAGGCACCGACGCGGGCGCGATAAAGGCCCGCTTATACAGGGCGCGCGAGGGTATGAGAAGAATGTTGCGGCCCTATCTGAACAGCAATCAGGAATTGAATAGTGGTCGGGAAATTGTTACTTTGAGGGAGGCGTGAAATGAGCGTTCAGCCGGAAGATGAGTTTGTTTCCGACGATGAGCTCAAGTCGTTGCTCGAACGTTGGGTCGCGCCAGGGCCTTCGAGAGTTCTCGACAAGCGAATCGAAACGAGCTTTGCAAGAGAATTTTCTGGTGCAGACAGACTGTCTCAGTCGGTGCTGCTCCCCCACAGGCAACAAGAGGTAGTATCGATGAAGTTCTGTTCAGTATGTAAAGAAGAGTTTGCTGACAAGTTCAGCTTTTGTCCCGTCGATGGGAACCCACTGACGCTGGTTTCGCAGCCGGTTGAAGAACCGAGCGTGACGGTGGCTCAGGATCCGAGTGTGACGGTCAACCGCGACACCGTGGCTGAGTCAGCTCCGAGTTATCACCAGGAGTCGGTCGAAAACGAACCAGTTTATGTTGCTTCCGATACTTCTTCAGCACTGGTCCTGCGAGACGAATATCATCTCACGTTCCTGGACGACTCCGGTTTGGTAGCTCGTCTCAGCCACGAAATGAAAGACGTGGCCCGTGAGAATCAGTTGACCAGAGAAGAGTTCAAACGCGATCCGTTTGGATTCACGAAGCGAACGTTTGTCGGTTATGGCGGCATGTTCCGGAAGTTTTTGGATAAGCCGTATGTCAAGCCCGCAATGGGCGCGGCGTTCCTCGGCATGCTGGCGCTGGTGGGCGCGGTTGTATTGATGGATCGTACGCAAACAACGGGAGCATCGCGCGCCGGCTTGATTGTTTTCGCCTTGATCGCGGGCGGTTTGCTCGTCGCGTTGTTCTCGACGTGGCTCGGACGCGAGCGTGGCGCTGCGGTAATGGGCGCAGAGCCATCAGATTCCAAGAGCGTCGTAGCCGCAATGGTCTCGGCGTTTGCCTTTCTCTTCATACTCGTTGTCGGCGTCTTCGTGATGGAGCGCAGGAATACGCAGCTCCTGGCGCAGAACAATCCTGAAGAGGAACTCCAGCTCGACTCAATGATCGACATCCCCGACGAACAGCCGACGCCCGATCCGGGTACTGCCGGTCTGAACAAGGGTAGTGGTGGCGGCAGCAAGCCGAAGCCGGAAAGAGCAGCGGGCGGTGGTGGCGGCGGACGCGAAGAACAGAAGCCGGCGTCGTTCGGTAAAGTTCCACAAGCATCGTTGGATATTCCGCAGGTAGTGGCGCCTGATCCGAAGCCACCGCAGATTAAGAATCCGTCGTTGCCGGTCGCGGCGACAGTCGTTGCGGATCCTATGCTGGTGCCACCTGATGCGCGAGTGTTGCCGTACGGCGATTACAAGTCGAAGAGCACTGATCCTTCTTCAGGTCCGGGTACTGGAAACGGTATCGGAACGGGAACTGGTGGCGGTATCGGGCCGGGTGAAGGCGGCGGTCTTGGACCAGGGCGCGGTGGCAACATCGGCGGCGGTGACTTCAACGCCGGCGGTGGTGGACCAGGCGGTGGCGGCGGCGGCGGTTATGACAAGATTTTTACGGGTAAAGACGTCACGACCAAAGCGCGTCTGATTTCAAAACCGGAGCCGCAGTACACTGAAGACGCACGCAAGAACCAGGTGACGGGAACGGTCGTGCTGAAATGCGTGTTCTCGTCGAATGGAACGGTAACGAATATCAGGACTGTATCGGGACTTCCGTACGGTTTGACTGAGAGAGCGATTGCCGCAGCGCGCCAGATCAAGTTCGTGCCTGCAACCAAGGACGGCCATCAGGTCTCGATGTGGATGCAGCTCGAGTACAACTTCAATCTCTACTAAAAATTTAGCCACGGATTACACGGATGAACACAGATTAAATCCGTGTTTATCCGTGTAATCCGTGGCTAATTGTATTTCTCGGCGAAGCGTTTGATCCGCTTCACTCCTTCCTGAATCTGCTCCATCGACGTCGCGTAAGAGATCCGGAGAAAACCTTCTACTCCGAACCCTGCGCCATCCGTCACCACAGTGTGCTCTTCCTCCAGCAGTCGCTGCGCGAAGTCGCCTGAAGTCTTCAAGTTCTTCTTCAAACAACCACGTACATCCGGAAACGCATAAAACGCTCCTTCCGGCTGGCCGCATTTGACCCCGGGAATCTCACCCAAAGCGTTGAGCAGCCATTCGCGGCGTCGCGTGTATTCATTGAGCATGATGCCGACGGATTCCTGTGGTCCAGTCAACGCTTCAACTGCGGCCCATTGCGCTATCGAATTCGTGTTTGACGTTGAGTGTCCCTGCACCTTCAACATCGCCCTGGTCCACTCAGCCGGCGCGAGCGCATATCCAACGCGCCAACCCGTCATCGCATAAGTCTTTGAAAACGATCCTGCGATGCACAAACGCGACCTCAACTCAGCCGGCAAACTCGCCGCGCTAAACACCTCGCCCGGAGGATAAACGAAACGCAGGTAACATTCGTCAGACACGACGTAGATGCCGTGTTCCGTGGTCAGTTCCATGATGCGACGAAATTCATTCGGAGGCAGTACGCGCCCCGATGGGTTTGAAGGCGAGTTCAGAATCAGTAGCTTGGTGCGCGGCGTGATCGCGCGCTTAACCTGATCGACGGTGAGTACGAAATCAGTTTCTTCAGTTTCGATGAAAACGGGCTTAGCGCCGGCGAAGACGGGGATTTCCGGAAACGTCACCCAGTAAGGCTTCGGAATGAGCGCCTCGTCTCCCGGATTGAGCAGTGTGACGACTGCATTGAATATTGCCTGCTTGCCGCCGGCCGTGGCCATCACTTCGCTTGGTTGGTACTCGGTGCCAAACTCTCTGCGATAGAAGTCGATGATTGCGCGTTGGAGTTCGCGAATGCCGGCGTTGGCCGTGTACTTGGTGCGTCCTGCGCGCATCGCTCGCTCGGCTGCTTGTTTGATGTTGTCGGGCGTATCGAAGTCGGGTTCGCCGGCGCCGAAGTCGCAGACGTTTGCGCCGGCGGTGCGCAGTGCTTCCGCGGCTTGCATCGCTGCCATCGTTGCTGACGACTGCATGCGAGCGACATTTTCAGAGACAGGGAAGGGTGACGACATAAGGGCCCGAGTTTTCATCCTTGAGTCAACTTTTCGTTCATTCGTTTTTCAATGAGTGGCGGCACTAAGCCGGTGACTGTGCCGCCGAGTTGAAACACCTCTTTAACGAGACGCGAACTGACGTAGGAATAAGTTTCAGCAGGCATCATGAACACGGTTTCAACGCTCGGGGCGAGGCGACGATTCATCAGCGCCATTTGCAGTTCGTACTCGTAGTCGGAAATGGCGCGTATGCCGCGAACGATCACGTTTGCTTCCTGGGCCACCGCGTAGTTGACGAGTAGCCCGCTGAATGAGTCGACGCGCAATGCGCAGCGTCCGTGGCTGATGTTTTTCAAGACCTCGGTGAGCATCTCGTGGCGTTCTTCGACGGTGAAGAACGGTTGTTTCTGAGGGTTCACGAGGATGCCGATAATTATCTCGTCAAACAGTTTGCAGCCGCGCTCGATGATATCGAGATGACCATTAGTGACCGGGTCAAACGACCCGGGATAGATCGCGCGTCGCATGCGGAACGATGTTAGAGGTTAAACCGGAAATCGTAAATAGCCAAATTGGACAAATAATAGCCGGATTCGGTTATTGCGGCGGGATCGGGCGGGTGCTAGGATGCCTTGCAACAAAATGTCACGCAATCTCACACAACCTGACGCCCTGATTCCGCCAGACCTGATTGGTCTAACTCATTCAGTAACACCTGAGCAGTTCGAACGACTCGTTCGCAAGTATCAGGATCTGCGGCTTGAACTCACCTCAACCGGAGAATTAATAGTAATGCCGGGAACTGGCTTCGAAACTGGTAGACGCAACTCAAACCTCACATATCAGCTGACAGCGTGGACCATAATGGATGGCAGCGGTGTTTGCTGCGATTCTTCAACGATATTCGCATTGCCAAACGGTGCCAGGCGATCGCCCGATGCATCATGGGTTAAGCGCGAAAAGGTGGATAGTCTAAGCGAAAGGCAAAAGAAAGGCTTTGCTCCGATTTGTCCTGATTTTGTGATTGAGCTTCGGTCTGAGAGTGATAGGTTAACGACACTGCACAGCAAGATGCTGGAATACATAGACAATGGCGCCACATTGGGTTGGTTGATCGATCCATTGAAGCGACGAGTTTACGTCTACAGATCTGATGAGGAACTGAACATCCTTGAAAGTCCCGAGTTCGTCTATGGCGATCCGCTGTTGCCCGGGTTCAGGCTAAAGATGGACGAGCTTTGGTGAGGAGATTCCTTGTTGTAGACGTTTGCTTATGACATGAATGTAGTTAAAATCGACTCATGACACGACGAGTTCTACTATATCCGGGCGAAGACGGTTTCATTGTTGCCGAGGTACCAAGCCTTCCGGGTTGCATAAGCCAGGGAAGATCGCGAGACGAGGCCCTTGCAAACGTCCGCGAGGCGATCGGTTTACATGAAGAAGTGCTGCGTGAGCGTGGTGAGCCCTTGCCAGAAGATAGAGTAGAACTGGTCGAGGTTGCCGCGTGAGCAAATTGCCAGTTGTGTCGGGTGCCGAGTGTGTTAGGGCGCTCGGCAAAGTTGGCTTTGAATTATATCGACAGCGCGGCAGCCATTTCGTTTTAGTTCGCAAATCTCCTCCCGCCCAAACCACAATCCCTAATCACAAAGAGTTGGATAGAGGTACGCTACGCGCAATCATCCGGCAAACCGGTCTTACTGTTGAAGAGTTCGTCGCGTTGCTCTGAGCCAAGCGGCGGATTTACAACAAAGCGAAAGATGTGGTTCAATGGGCTTTGACAATTTAACGTGGTGAGTTAAAGCGACTTGCGGCCACGGAAAATAATCCGCTAAACAGCTCGGTGAGTTCAGTTTTGAGGCTCCGCGTTGTTAGGCGCGGGGCCTTTGTTATTGCTTATGCCGAATCTTCTCGACACTCTCAAGGAACGAATCGTCGTCTTCGATGGCGCGATGGGTACGAATCTGCAGGTTCAGAACCTGTCGCTCGACGACTTTGGTGGGCCACGCTTCGAGGGCTGTAATGAGAACCTGCTCGTGACCAGGCCCGACGCGGTTGAAAAGGTTCACGCGGGTTTTCTCGACGTCGGCTGCGACGTGGTTGAGACCAACTCGTTCAACGGCACGCCGGTGGACTTCGCCGAGTATGACATCGGCGACAAAGCCTACGATATGAACGTGCTGGCGGCGCAGATCGCCAAACGCGTCGCTTCTGATTATTCGACCAACGAAAAACCGCGATGGGTCGCGGGCTCCATGGGCCCCGGGCGCAAACTTCCCACGTTGGGCCAGATCTCGTTCACTGATTTGCGCGATGCGTATCGTGTTCAAGCCAGTGGCTTGCTCGATGGCGGCGTCGATCTGCTGATCGTCGAAACCTGCCAGGATCTACTGCAAACCAAAGCTGCACTCGGCGCGATCTTCTCAGTCTTTGCAGAGAAGCGCGTCAAAGTGCCTGTTATTGCCCAAGTCACCATCGAACAGTTTGGGACCATGCTCAACGGCACTGAGATCGCCGCAGCACTAACCGCGCTCTCGCCTTTCCCGATCGACGTAGTGGGCATGAACTGCGGCACTGGCCCGAAACACATGACGGAGAGCCTGCGCTACATTTGCGAAAACACTCCGCTCCCGGTTTCCGTCCTTCCCAACGCCGGTTTGCCGTCAGTCGTGGAAGGCAAGATGCACTACGATGAGACCCCGGAATCGTTTACGGCCCAACTGGTCCATTTCGCAAACGATTTTGGCGCGAATATCGTGGGCGGGTGTTGTGGTACCACACCGGCGCATCTCCGACTGGTTGTCGAAGCGATGCAGCGCATCAGTCCGAAGCCACGGCACGCGAAGACATTGCCCGCTGCCTCGTCCATCTATTTCCAACAACCGTACGTACAGGACGCGTCGTTCCTGATCGTCGGCGAGCGCGTGAATGCGAGCGGGTCGAAGAAGATGCGCGATCTGCTGAACGCTGAAGACTGGGACGGCCTGGTTGCCCTCGGCAAGGAACAGGAACGCGAAGGCGCGCACATTCTCGACGTCAACGTCGATTACGTCGGACGCGACGGTGAGAAAGACATGCACGAGCTGGCCTCACGCCTCGTCACGAACGTCAAGATACCTCTGATGTTCGACTCGACCGAGTGGCAGAAGATGGAAGCCGGGCTGCAACACGCCGGCGGCAAGTGCATTCTCAATTCCACGAATTACGAAGACGGCGTGCCGCGTTTTGTGAAGGTGATCGAGCTGGCGAAGACGTACGGCGCCAGTGTCGTCATCGGCACGATCGACGAAGAAGGAATGGCCCGCACCGCCGAAGGCAAGTTCAAGATCGCGAAAAGAGCTTACGAGCAGGCGACAAACGAATTGGGACTTCCGGCATCGGACATCTTTTTCGATTCACTCGCACTGCCGATCTCGACCGGCATCGAAGAGGATCGGCGCAACGCGCTCGAAACGATCGCGGCCATCAGGCAGATCAAGGCCGAGCTTCCGGGCGCATTCACGATTCTCGGAGTCTCGAACATCTCTTTCGGACTCAACCCGGCATCGAGAGTGGTCCTGAATTCCGTTTTCCTGCACGACGCAGTTGAAGCCGGACTCGATTCAGCAATCGTCAACGCGAGCAAGATCGAACCGCTGAACCGTATCGGCGAACAGGAACTGAAAGTCGCGCGTGAGTTGATCTACGACCAGCGCAAGTTTGAAGGCGACGTTTGCATTTACGATCCACTTACCGAGTTCACGAAACTTTTCGAAGGCGTAAAATCGAAGACAACGAAAAAGGCGTCGAAAGGCGAGACAGTCGAAGAACGACTGAAGAACCACATCATCGACGGCGAGAAGATCGGACTCGAAGACGAATTAAAGCTGGGCCTGCAGAAATACTCCGCGCTCGACATCATCAACAATATTCTGTTGGACGGCATGAAAGTCGTCGGAGATCTCTTCGGCGCCGGTCAGATGCAACTGCCTTTCGTCCTGCAATCCGCCGAAGCTATGAAATCCGCTGTTCGCTTTCTCGAGCCGTTCATGGAGAAGAAGGGCGGCGCGACGGCCAAAGGCACGATGGTGCTCGCTACCGTGAAGGGTGATGTTCACGACATCGGCAAGAATCTCGTCGATATCATTCTCACCAACAACGGCTACCGGGTGCTGAATCTCGGTATCAAGCAACCAATCGAAGCAATCTTGCAGGCATACGACGAACATGGCGCGGATGCGATCGGGATGAGCGGTTTGCTCGTGAAGTCGACGTTGATCATGCGAGACAATCTTGAGCTGATGAACGAGCGTGGCGTGAAAGTTCCGGTTGTGCTGGGCGGCGCTGCTTTGACACGTCGTTACGTCGAAGACGATCTGAAATCACTTTACAAAGGACCGCTGTACTACGCGCGCGACGCGTTCGCCGGCCTGCACACGATGGACCTGTTGGTTGGCGCGAATGAATCAACAGAAACAGAGAAGAGCGGCGATGCGGCGACTGCGGAAGCCGCCGACGACGTGGAAGATTTGATTGGTGAAGAAGCAAAGCTTGGCATTCGAAGAGTAGCACGTCCGCGCGCAGCAGGAGACACGACGCATACGACGCGTTCTGAAGTCAGCCGTGAAGTGCCGATCCCGCAGGCGCCGTTTTACGGCTCGCGCGTAGTCGAAGAGATCGATCTCGACGAATTGTTTGCCTTCATAAACGAGACGGCGTTGTTCAAAGGCCAATGGCAATTCAAGCAAGGCAGGATGCCGGCCGACGAGTACCAGGCGTTGGTGCGAGACAAAGTGCGTCCCATCTACGAGGAGCTGAAAGAACGTTCGAAGCGTGAAAAACTGCTCGTGCCAAAAGTCGTTTACGGCTATTACCAATGCCAGTCAGAAGGCAACGACCTGATCGTTTATAACCAGGACGAGGAACTGAAATTCACTTTCCCGCGGCAACCAGGCGGAAAACATCTGTGCCTCGCGGATTACTTCGCCTCGCGTGAGTCAGGAAAGATGGACACAGTTGCTTTTCACCTCGTCACGGTTGGACGACGCGCGACTGAGTATGCGCACGAGTTATTCAAGTCAGACAATTACTCCGATTACCTGTACTTCCATGGGTTGAGCGTCGAGAGTGCGGAGGCGCTGGCTGAGTTCTGGCACAAACGTATTCGCGAAGAACTTGGCATCGCGGGTGCTGATTCGCCCGAGTTGACGCGACTGTTTCGGCAGGAGTACCAGGGCGCGCGTTACAGTTTTGGCTATCCGGCCTGCCCGCGACTCGAAGATCAGGAGAAGCTGTTCGCGTTGCTTGACCCCGCGCGCATCGACGTTTCATTGTCCGAAGAGTTTCAATTAGAGCCAGAGCAATCGACTTCGGCTATTATTGTCCACCATCGGGAGGCAAAATACTTTTCGATTGAATAGTGAGCCACAAAGGGCACAAAAGGCACAAAAACAATAGTGAATCTTTTGTGCTTTTTGTGCCTTTTTGCGGCTAAAGAAGACAGTGAGTGAGCTCGAAGTTCTATCCTGGTTCGAACGTTTCGCATTCCGCCTTGTCGCGCGCATGAATCGCGGTGCCTGGAAACGGTTCTGGACGTGGTGTCAAAGCACCATGGGCGCCGGCTGGATTCACCTTTCCACTTACAACATCATGAACGTTTACGGTCTCGAGCACGTCGAGGCCGCTTCACGCGAGCGACCGCTGTTGCTGGTTGCCAATCATCGCTCGTTCTTCGACATGTATGCTGTGTCGACGGTGCTTTTTCGCAACACCAGTTGGCGCAAGCAACTGTTCTTTCCGGTGCGCGGCAGATTTTTTTACCAATCGCCGCTCGGTCTGCTGGTGAATTTGATCATGGGCTGGTGGTCCATGTACCCGCCGTTTTTTGCCACGGGCGATCATCCAATTGCGGACAAACGCGCGTTCGACAAGTTTTCATTTCGCATACTCACCGACCTGGCGCGCAACGGGCCCGGCAACATCATCGGATTTCATCCGGAAGGGACGCGCAACAAGAGCGACGATCCGTATTCGTACCTGCGCGCGCAGCCGGGCGTGGGGAAGTTGATCCTGGACGCGCAGCCGCAGGTGATTCCGGTGTTTATCGCGGGGTTGTGTAACAGTTTACGGCGGCAGGTGGCGCGCAACTGGAATCGCGAGGATGTGATCCGCATCCATTTTGGACCGGTGATGGACCTGACTGAGTTTCTCGAAAAGCCCGATCGACTGCGCACGCACAAAGAGATTGCCGACGCGGTGATGGGAAAGATCATGGAACTCGGCGATCAAGATCGAGTGATGCGACTGCAACCGCAGCTTACACCGATAACACAGATCAAACATGTCCATAGTGATCGTTAATCCGGCGTCGGCTGGTGGGAGCACTGGTGAGGCGTGGCCGCAGATTGCCAGTGACCTGCGCTCGCAATTCGGCTCGTTTCGACCTGTTTTTACCAAGCATCGCGGCGACGCTACGGCACTTGCTGCGGATGCTGCCAGGAAAGGCGCGAAGTTCATCATTGCCTGCGGCGGCGATGGCACCGTCTCCGAAGTCGCAAACGGAATCCTGTCGTCAGGCAAGGACGTTGAATTGGGAATCCTGCCGAGCGGCACTGGCGGCGACTTCCGGCGCACGCTCGAGATCCCCTCGCAGAGTCGCGCTGCGGCGCGAGTGCTCAACACCGGCCGCACGGTGCGCATCGACGTCGGCCGTGTTTCGTTTGTCGATCACAATGGCGCTGAAGCAATGCGTTATTTTGTGGGCGTCGCCTCCTGCGGGATGAGCACGAGGGTCATTGAGCGAGTCAAAGCCGAAAAGATCTCGTTCGCTGCCTCGTTGCTGCAAACCGCGATACGCAACGAGCCGACGCGCCTCGTGGTACAACTCGACGATTCTCACGATCACCATCTCGTCGTCTTGAATCTGTGCGTCGCTAACGCGCGTTACTTTGGTGGCGGCATGAAGATCGCACCCGACGCAAAATTAACAGACGGCAAGTTTGACGTCGTCGGCATCGGCGATTTGAGCGCGCTGAAACTCTTTACCAGCGCGCCGCGAGTTTATCTCGGCTCTCACCTTTCGATGCCGGAAGTGAGTCACGTCCTCGCGCGCAAGGTCAGCGTTCGACCACCCGATCGCGCGACGGAAGTGGCGCTGGAAGTCGACGGCGAACTTCCTGGAAGACTCCCGGCCACGTTCCAGATTATTCCCAAAGCGCTAAGAGTGCGGGTGAATAGTTAACACAGATTTGCACGGATAGATTTATCTGTGTAATCCGTGGCTAAAAAGATTATGATGAGCTTAGCTCATGGATGATAGGCGATCTAAACCCCGACTAAGCGTTCATCTGGATGCGGTGTGGCATGGCGGCGAAGAAAGACATTCCGCTCGCATCGCCGATCTTTCTGAAGGCGGCTGTTACCTCGATACCGTGGGCGAGGTGATGGTCGGCGAAATCGTCGCCTTCCGTGTGCTCCTGCCTGACGACGACTGGCTTTATCTCGAAGGTGAGGTGCGGCATCATCGCCACGGAATAGGATTCGGCGTTCAGTTTGTTGATCTAAACGAAGAACAGTCGGAGAAACTTTTGGTTCTGCTGCAAATCGCGCGAGAAGCCGGTCCGGAAGCTCCCGCGATTACCGCAGACCTCGTCGAAGATTAAGCCGGAACCTTCTGTGGCGATTAAAGGCACTCTGCGAACAATGAGCCTGGTTGACCTGCTCCAGTTTCTGGCAGCAGGAAGAAAATCAGGAACACTCAAATTCGATCACGGCAAAATCACCAAACAGGTCTACTTCAAAAACGGAATGATCGCGGGCTCGAAGTCGAACGATCCGCGAGAGTACCTGGGTCAGGTGCTGCTGCATTACGGAAAAGTCGACGACAATCAGCTAAAGGCCGCGCGCGAAGTACAACGAACATCCGGCGCTAAGCTTGGCGAAGTGCTCGTCGCGCAGGGGTACCTGACTGAACAGGAAGTGCTCGAAATTCTGAAGACGCGCACTCTCGATGCGATTTACGATCTGTTTGTCTGGACTGACGGCGAGTTTGAATTCTATGACGACGAGCCATCGCCCGATGATCTGTTGTTCATCGAGGTCGAGCCAACGTCCGTCATCATGGAAGGTATTTATCGCATTGACGAGTTGGCTCGTTATAAAACGCTGATTCCCTCCGATCGCAGCATTCTCGAGCTCGCTGCGGGCTGGACCGCTTCACTAAAACTCGGCAAGGAGTTCCGGCAGATTCTTTACTTCGTCGAGAAACGCATGACGGTGGCTGAGATCTGTTACCACATGCACGCGTCCGCTTTTCACGTTTACGGTCAACTCTACACTTTGATTAGCGAGGGCGTGGCGCGCGTGGCGGGAGAGGCGCCGGAAGAAGCTCCCGCGCCGATTGCTGAAGTTGAGGATTTGCCGGAGACCGTCACCGAGATGGTTTGGGCAGCCGAGCGCAAGCTTGAAGACGATCCGGAAGCGGCGTTGCAGATCATTCAAAAGGCTTTACAGCAGCAACCGAATAATCCGGAAGCGCAATCGCTGTTGCCGGCGGCTGAAGAAAAGTTTGTTAAGCACGTGTATCAAAAGGGCGGGATCTCACCGCGTTCAGTACCACAGTTGCGTGTTTCTCCGTCAGAGCTGACAAACCAGCAGATCGACCCGCAGGAAGGATTCGTCCTTTCACGAATTAACGGCACCTGGGACATTCAGTCGATCCTTTCGATCTGCCCCTTTCGCGAGGCCGACTGCCTGCGCATGATCAGAAAACTGATGGACCGTGGCATAGTTAGCATCAGTTAGAAGAGAGTTTGAGCGAATCACGAAGAACCGTCGCGACACCGGATGCGCGAGGTTGCGCCAGCGAGAGAGCGGTCGCTCCTTCACGACTTCAAAGCCCGAGAGACTAAATATCCTGCGCCAATCGTGTTCCTCGTGAAATGTGCATGGTCCAGTTCGCCCACGCCACTGCCGGTCGTGAGTCCAGCAGACCATGCGATCCCACCAAAGCGCCGGCATGTCTTCGTAAATGATTGCGACGCCTCCGTCTCGTAGCACGCGGCTCACTTCATTCAGCACGAGCCTCGGATCCTGCGCGTGATGCAGCACATAACAGAGCAATACAGCATCGAAGCTTTGGTCCCTGACCGGAAAATGACGGCCATCGTACGGCAGGTAATTGATTCCCGCGGCAGTGCTGCTTGCGACATCCAGACCAACCACAGTTGTGCGGAGCATACTTTGCAGGTGGTGCGCGATGAAGCCATTGCCGCAGCCGACGTCGAGGACGTTGGCCCGCGGCGGCAGCACGCTGGCGACTTCCAGCGCCATGTCGTATGCTCGCCCGACCTTGCGGCGTCTGCGCATGCGCTTGAAGCGACGCTTGATAGTTGTACCTAAAGTTGTCACCGTTGAGGGCCAGTGCAAGCTCGGTGC
The DNA here is from genome assembly GCA_036379695.1 of Pyrinomonadaceae bacterium. Lineage (GTDB taxonomy): Bacteria > Acidobacteriota > Blastocatellia > Pyrinomonadales > Pyrinomonadaceae > PSRF01. The sequence continues at coordinate 44,485 of DASVGE010000186.1, forward strand.
CTCAAGAAAATGCCGATAAAATATGGGGTGCAGTAATTATGCGTCGCAAAGATTTGCCGACCATTGCTGCCACAGATTTGCACGGATAGAATTCCACTCATGACTAAACTGCTGATGACTGCACTACTTCTGACTCAAACTCTGCCCACTGGATACTGGCCCCTCGAAAAGAGCCAGCCGATCATCGACAAGACGCAAACGATCCATTTGTCCGGTGACCTTTCAAAGCTTTCTGAAGGCGAACGCAAAGCTGTCGCCAGGTTGATCGAGGCCGGACAGATCTTTCAGAAGCTTTACGAGGAACAGCGACATCCGGAAGCGCTCGCTGCTTATCGCGCGCTCGTGGAGCTCGACAAGCGCACCGGTTCGACGCCGGCAACGCAAAATCTTCTGACGCTGTACCGGCTCAACCAGGGACCAATCGCCACCACGCTCGAGAACAAGCGTGAGCCGTTTCTACCGGTTGATGCTTTGAAGCCCGGCAAGAACGTCTATCCGTGGGGAATCAAGAAAGAAGAGGTCGATCAAACGCGCGCTGACCTGCTCGACTTGAGAACTGTGGTTCGTTCTGCGACGCCGAAGAATCTGAAAGACGACATCGCCGTACTGCAAAAGTATCCTGCCCTGCAAACGTTACATCCGAAACTGCTCGGCGAATTACAGCGCCTGCAAGGTCCGGCGAAAGCCACCTTGTACAGCGTGCCGTATGCCGTAGCTTATGCTGACGATCTGATGAAAGCGTATGGACTCTTGAACGAAGCGGCGGATGCGGTTCAGAAGGATGACGAGGAGTTTGCCCGCTACCTGCGCAACCGCGCGCGCGACTTGTTGTCAAACGATTATGAGTCGGGCGATGCAAGTTGGGTTACGGGACGCTTCAAGAACCTCAACGCGCAGATCGGTTCCTACGAAACGTATGACGACGAACTGTTCGGCGTTAAAACGTTCTTCTCGTTTTGCCTGTTACAGAGTCGTCAACAGGAGACAACTGCGCTACGCCAGGCGATGAAAGGAATACAGGCGCTCGAAGACTCGCTGCCTTACAAGAACCATAAGAAGGTGCGCGAGGACATTCCGGTTGGCGTCTATGACGTGGTTGCAGACTTCGGGCAGTCTCGCGGTGGAAATACAGCCACGATTCTTCCGAATGAAAGCTATCTCGCGCGGCGTTACGGCCGCACGATACTGCTGCGCGCCAACATCATGCGCGACACGAGCATTTTCGAAGGCACGTCGCGAACTCTTGCCGCCGCCATCGGTGAAGAGCAGGCGAAGGAACTGACCCCGGATGGCAATTTTTATCGCACGTTGTGGCACGAGGTGGGCCACTACCTCGGCGTGGATCAAACGCGCGATGGTCGCGAGCTCGACGAAGCCCTGCAGGACAACGCCAACGCCATGGAGGAGATGAAGGCGGATCTCGTGTCACTCTTCGTTGCCCAGGCGTTGCACAAACAGGGGTATTACACGGATGCGCAGCTTCGGAGTGTTTATGCCGGCGGCATACTGCGCGTGTTGCAGAACAACCGGCCCCGCCGCGACCAGCCTTACCAGACGATGCAGTTGATGCAGTGGAATTTCTATTTAGAGAATGGGCTGCTGAGTTTTGATCCGGCGACGAAGACGATGCGGGTTCATTATGAGAAGTATCACGACGTAGTCGGCAAGATGCTGGAGAAGACGCTCGCGGTGCAGTACGAAGGAGATAAGGCGGCATCGGACCAATTTATCGATCAATACACGAAGTGGGACGAGAACCTGCACGGCGCCATCGCGGCTAACATCCGCGCCCAGCAGCGTTATCGATTTCGGGTATTCAAGTACGCGGCCTTAGGCGAATAGGTTTTAGCCACAGATGAACACAGACAAAAAATCCGATTTAAAATCCGTGTTCATCTGTGCCCGCCTTCGATTGTCTGCTGGGCGATTTCCAGGTAGACCTTGAGCCGGACCTCCGGCTGCCGGATCTTTTCAGTTGTAGCTTTTGTACGGTCGAAATTATCGAGGGCGAGTTCGCCGAGCGCAGATGACATCTGAAATACGATGTTGGCCAGGCCGTTTCCATCCTGTAAATTGAGTTCGTCGTCTTCGAAGAATTCGCCACTAAACCCGTTCAACGTCCGCGCCGCCGCACAGAGTTCATTAAACTGATCGATCAGCGGATCGACAATCTCAAACGAGCGCTTCGAGTCGTACGGAGAAAACGCGCGCGCGATGTCAAACAGCGCGATCATATGCTCCGTATCCGGAGCCTGAGGCGATGGGTTCAGCAGCGCTCTGGCCTGCTCGAGCAGGTTGAGCGCTGTTGTCCGTTTCTGACCTTCTCCGATGTGTTGCACTATCTGCGACAACTGAGTCGCGCGTTCCCTCGGATTTTTCAAAGTACCAACATTTCTCAGCGCCTCTTCAAACTTTCCTTTCCCGACAACGCGAAACGTCTCCTGTTGCTCGAGATTGCGTATCGCCTGACGCTGCTGGTAAGGATTGGTCACGTGATCGTTGACGATCTGTTTAGCGCGCGCTAAGTCGCCATTGCCGGCTTCGCGGTACGCAAGCTGAAGGTACATTTGTTCTTTGTAATCGACGGGAGCCTTTTCAATGCTTTCGAGCGCCACTTCAACCGGATTGTTTGCGACCACTTTCTGAAATTCCTGCATGGGGTTATCGATCAAAGTGGACAGGTTCAGCTCTTTGCTCTTTTTCTCTATCGCCGCTTTACTACCGGCGACTACTTTATCCATATCGGCGCCTAACATCTGGAGCCCTGAAATCAGGCCCCAAATTCCATCCTGTGATGCGCTAGAGACACGGGTTCGTGTATATGACACTACATCCGCCACTGCCTTCTGCAGCAATTGCTTGTAATCATCGTCCGATAACAAACCAGCGCGCAAAGGTGACATCATCCGCCTCGTTACAGATTGATTTGAGTCGGGCGAACTGTGATAAGAAGTGAGCAGACTTATCGTGAGGGTGGCAGCGTCGGCCTTGTTACTCAATTTGTCTTCGCTGAGAAGTTTGCTGGCGATCTCGTGGACCAGTTCCGTAGCCAGTTCGGGATTCTTCTGCGCGAGCAGCGATACGGTATGGACCAGTTCCGAACGATAACCCTGCTTGAGATTGCGCCGCGCAAGTTGCACCGCTCGGTTGGGATCTTTTTGAGCGATCTGGTTCGCAATGGAAATTTCGAGCGCACTTTCCTGAAGTGAGAGCTCGCGCGGGCCCCCGTAAGGACTGTGCCGTGGGGTAGTGGATTGAAGAAAGTTGAGAGCCATATCGGGATCCCGTTCGGCCAGAACTCCAATCAGCTCATTGCGCAGTTGCGAAATTGCCTGGTATTGCGCGACATACTCTTCGCTACTGACATCAGCTGTTGCCAGGAACTCTTTTATGCCGGCCATCGCGTTTGACATGAACTTGGCGGAACGTTTTTCGTCGACTTCCCTGAGCAAACCGGAGATCTTGATCTGGGCCTGAATGCGACTGTGAAGTGATTTAATTTCCTGAAGAGTATTCTCGATTTCAACCAGCAATGCGATGCCTTTTGCTCTGACCTCCTCGAGGTGCTTTTCTGCTTTGAGCTCCTCTTCCGTGGCTTTGCGCACGTCGACCACCTTGATCTCGTAACGTCCCGTGGTACGGCCGTCAGGATCGAGCGGACTGATCCTGATGCGGTAGGTTCCTGCGGCGGAGGTGACAAAAGAAACATGCTCGGGACCCTCAGAACCGTTCGCAGTATCGTATTCGCCGAGATTCTTGCCGTCCGGTGAAGAGACTGCGACGAAAACATCAATCCCACGCTGCTCGACTACCAGTTGAATAAAATTGTTCTCTTCCAGACTCATGGTGAACTCGTGAACCTCGCCTGGGCCCAAGGTGCGTTCTATGGGAGTGCCGGGCTGGAGTGTGGTCTGGGCGTTTACGATTAGGAGGGTAGAGCAAATGAGAAGGGGAGAAAGAAGTAGGGTTTGTAGTTTACCCATGTGAGTATCTCCTGATTGCGAATTGAATCCATCTTAAGACGCTGAACAGGGTCAAAGAGTTCCCTGACTAAAAAACTCCAAGGAAATTCTGGCGGAGGTACGCGACTGTGTCGTGCAGGGTTTCACCCGGATCGCGTGGTTTGAAATTGAGTTCGCGGGCGGCTTTGGAGCAGTTTAGATACCAGAAATACTGGGCCATCTCGATCGCGCCGGGTTCGACGGGCGAGGCGAGGTCCCACTGTTTGAAGAATGAATCCAGCAGGTTTGCACCCGTGATCGCGAGCCTCGACGGCAACGCCAGGCGTGGCGCCGAAACCTTTGTCAGACGTTCGAGGCGGCCAAAAAACTTCGAGAAGGTCCAGTTAGCGGCGCCGAGCAGATAACGTTCGCCATGCCGGCCTTTCTTCATCGCGACGCGAAAACTCTTCGCCGCATCGCGGGCGTCTACAAAACTCACACCGCCTGTCGGCACGGCGCTGATCTTCCGCGCCATGAAGTCGAGGATGAGTTTGGTAGAACTGAGCCGATCGTCTCCCGGTCCTAACAGCAGGCTCGGATTCACGATTACCAGCCTCAAGCCTTTTCCCTGGAAGCGTTCGAGGGCGGCCATCTCCTGGTAGGCCTTGCTGGCGTAGTAGGGCCAGCGGGAGATGATATCGAGCGGCACGGGATAGGTCTCGTCCGGTACTGTGTCGCCTTCTTTGGTGACGGCGATTGTGCCGCTGGTGGAAGCGAGCACGATTGTCTTCACTCCGGCAGCTTTGGCGGCGTCGCACAAGAGCCGCGTGCCTTCGACGTGAATGTCGTACATCTCGCGCGCGTCTTTGCGCTCGCGCGATACCTTGCCCGCAAGGTGGTAGATCTCGCTGATGCCTTCGACGGCGCGCTTGTTGTCGTCGGCGTTGGTGATCGAACCGGCGAAGGTCTCGACGCCAAGATCGACGAGCCAATCAGGGATCGACGTCGCCATCACGCGAACGTCTTTGGCGCCTTCTTCGATAAGCTGGCGAACGAGATGTGAGCCGAGGAAGCCTGTGCCACCGGTGATCAACGTGACGGCGCGCTGTCGCTTCTCGATCGCCGCACGACGCTTGGAGCCGGCGGTGACCGGGGTCATGCGAGCGGTACGCTTGGTCGAGGTTTTGGAGGGCATGAGTCTGTCGATCTTTATCCGCAGACGCAGATTAGAAATAATCTGTGGATGGATTTAAACCATAACCTCCTCAGTTACCGCGGGGAGATCTTTCCGGCGCTCGCTCTTCCAGTGCTTGCGCAACGCTTTTGCGTCGAAGGGAGTGCGGGTGCCGTCGCGAAGGTTCACGACTTCGTGCCTGACGCGCGCAGCGATCAGCCTGTAAGCCTCGGCGCGGGGCATGCCCTTCGTCATCTCTTCGAGTTCTTCGATTTCGAGGAAGCGTCCGATGCGCGCGCCGACGTCACGGCTCTTGATGAGTGTCGTTCCTTTCGGCATCGCTTCATACGTGCCTTCGAGGAACATCGGCAGGATACCCACGCGAGCGTGCAGCGCGAGATATCCGACCACCGGTTTGAAGTCAGCCATGATTCCCGTCATCGAGCGCGTGCCTTCCGGGAAGATGAGGGCGTTGTAACCACGATCGAGGAACGATTTCGCATGGCGCAGCGACTGGCGCAACGAACCCGTGCGTTCCATCGGCACGAGGTTGGTAAAGTTCTCCATCACCGCACGCTTATACTTCGTGTCGAAGAAGTAGTCGGCAGCCGCCAGCGCGACGAGGTCCTGGCCGTATTCACCCAGCGCCATCTTCGTGAGACCCATGTCGAGGTGTGAACAGTGGTTTGCGGCGACGATGAAGTTGGTGTGCGGCGGAATGTTTGAGCGCCCTTCGTAATTCGTGCGCAGAAACTGATCGTAAAGGAAGCGTTGCAGGAAATCGCCGGCCTTGTTGCCCGCCGTGCGCACAAACGATGGCACGTGGATCTCGTCGTCCTTGCGCGGCTCGTCAGGTCTTACGTCCTGTTTCGTCGAAGCGGAAGGCTGGTGGGTGACCACCGTTAAGAGTTCTCGCACGTCCTGAACTTCGTTAAATCTTTCGGGCGCTGAGATCGTCCCTCCGGCCCCCTCGATCGCCGTGGCCAGCTCGACAAACATCAAACTGTCGAAACCAAGATCACTCAGGCGCGTATCGACTGACACCTCCGATCGCGGCCGGTTCGCAACCGTAGCGACGACCCCCATCAGCCACAGCGAATCAGCGTCCCTGGTTTCCTGAACACTGCTCTTGCGACCTGACTTCTGGCTCTCCTCGATCGATTCCATGATCTGGACCACTTCGCGTCGCTTCACCTTGCGCGTGGCCGTGCGCGGCAACTCGATGTCCGTAAAGTGCAGGACCTTGACGCGTTTGAAATAGGGCAGGGAAGCAGAAACTTCGCGGAAGTGCTCTTCAACGTGGCGATGCAGCGCCGCACGCGAAAGCGAGATGTCGTATTCGTCGTCAGCCACGACGAGGCAAGCCACCTTCTCACCGATGCCGTCCGGTAAACCGACGATGCTCAGCTCTTTCACGTAAGGAGAGTTGCTGTAGATCTCTTCGAGCTCATCCGGATAGACGTTCTTGCCGTTCGTGTCGACGATGATCTCTTTCGAGCGACCGACGAGATACAGGTTCCCATCGTCGTCAACGCGGCCGAGGTCGCCGGTGTAGAGCCAACGTTCGACGAGCGTCTTGCGCGTGGCTGCTTCGTCTTCGTAGTAACCCAGCATCACGTTTGGACCACGCGCGATCACTTCACCAACCCCGCTCAGATCGGGATCGGCGATACGCACTTCGACACCCGGCAATGGCTTACCGACTGTTCCGGTGAGCATCCGATCCTCAGGCCGCGTCACGGTCAGCACCGGCGAAGCTTCGGTTAACCCATAACCTTCGAGAATCGTGAAGCCGAGGCCATGAAAGTCGCGCTGGATCTTTTCACTCAAAGCAGAGCCGCCGCTGATGAAGTAGCGAATGCGTCCGCCAAGGCCTTCGTGAATTGGATAAAACAGCACCTGCCCAAAGTTGAGAGGCGTCTTGTCGCGCAGCCAGGCATTAGCGTAAATCAGGTTCTCGGCGGTCTTGCCGATCCAGTCGCTGCGTTCGTAGAGCCGGTTCTTGATGCGGCGGTGCAGCAGTTCCCACAGTGCGGGCACGCCGACCATGCCCGTCACGTGTCCGTTCTTGATCGCACGCGCGAGCGCATCACTCGTGAGTTCGGGCAGGTACGTTATCTGTGCGCCGCGGCTGAGCGGTGTTAGAAAACCTGTCGAGAACTCGAACGTGTGGTGCAGCGGTAACACTGATAACACGCCGTCGCTCGTCGTCATGTCAAAGACTGACGACAACATCGAAACCATGCTTGTCAGATTGCGATGCGAGAGCATCACGCCCTTGGGTTGACCCGTGGTGCCGGAAGTGAAGATCAGTGAAGCAACACCCTGTGCGTGTGCACGCTGCGGCAGCAACGCGATCCGTTGGTCTTCCGTCTCTTCGTCAGGTAAGGCGAAGACTTCCTGGTACGTCCACAAACGTGTCAGCCCCTGCTCCTGTAGCCCTTCACGTAGATCCGGATGCTCGTCCAGAACGGCATCGCTACAGATCATTCCCGCGGCATTGCCCGCGCGAGCGAAGTTGAGAATCTCCTGGGTGGAACTTTCCGGATCGCAGGGAATGCACGTGGCGCCGGCCTTCAGTACGCCGAAATAGCTCATGGCCCACTCAGGCGCGTTGCTGCTCACCAGCATGACGCGATCGCCCTGCTTGATGCCTTCACTGGCGAGGAACCCGGCAGCGCGCGTTGCGAGCTCGTGCAGATCGGCGTACGTGTACTGCTCCTTGCGGCCATCGCGCTCGATACGCATTGCAACTCGGGTCGCGTGACGCTTGGTCGAAGTTTCGAAGAGTTCGAGCAGATCGCGATAGGTGTAAACGCGCTTCGGCTTCGCGCGCATTTCGTCTTCAAGCGTCGGGAACACCCACTTGGTGAGACCTGGCAGATGGATGTTGAGCCAGTAGTTGTACCAGTCAAATTTTTCCGGATTCCAGGTCAAAAGAGATTGCTCGTCTTCGCTGATGCGGTCAAAGAGTGAACGCACGTTGTCGGAACGAAAGACGTAAGCGTTTTCGACCGTGAACGGGCGAAACATGTCAAACGCTTCGGTGGTCTCGCGCGTCATCTCTTCGACTCGTTCGACACTGCTCTTCACGAGATCGATCGCTTCGCCAACACGACCGCCACCCCAGCGCGGCCGCATGCGTTCGAGCAACGACGACGCTTTCTTCGCCGTCGCGTTGAACATCGGCACCGATGTGTTTTCGAATTTCGAAACCGTCACGGGCCGTGGCTCCATGCGCGACGCGATGCGGTTCAGAATCTTGACCCCGCCATCCTTCTCTTCGAAGTGCCTTCGCTTATCGAGCCCGCACAGACCAATGATTCGTTCCATGTTGTTGGCGTTGGCATCGCCAGTGGCCGCCTGAAACACGAGATGCGGTTCTTCGACGCAAGCCTGCGCAGACACGGCCAGCATCACTGACGCGACCTGGTCCACCGGCGTGATATCGAGAATCAGTTTTGGATCCGCGGGAATCTGTGTCTGCCCTTTGCGAATCAGGAAAATGATCGGCGCGGTAGTTGTGAAGCCCTCGTTCCAGCCGGGAAACGGATACGACATCGCCGACTCGACAATGCTCGGGCGAACGATGCTGCGCACCATGTCCGTTTCGGCAGCCACGAGTTGCTCGCCGAGGGACTTGGTGTAGGTGTAGATGTTGGGCCAGCCCCAGTAAGCGGCACGCTCAACACCGAGATCTGTCAGGCGAGTGCGCGTCCAGACTTTACGTTCGCGAGCGACGGCGAGTCCGAGAGCGTCCGGATCGTCGACGTCGCGTCCTTCTTCGTTGAGTCGTTTGCGCGCCAGTTCGCGAAATTTCGCCGTCATCATCGCGTCGCGGGCTTCGTCACGGACGCGGTCGGCCAGCTTGGCGCAGTCAGCAATCTCCTGGTCCACTGAAAACTGCACGCCTTTCATTTCGCTTTCACGATGGCGCGGGAAGTAACCGATTACGGGATCGCTTTCCCAAACAGCGCCGGAGCGATTGCCCGCGACGAAACAAGTCGAGACGTGGACCAGCGCAGGACGTTTCATCCGCCGCGCAAAGGCGATCACGTTCTGCGTGCCGACGACGTTCGTACGCAGGCCGCTCTCGAGCGTGGGATTGAAAGTTACGTTGCCGGCGGAGTTGATGATGACGTCGATGTCGTCGGCGATGGCTTGTGCTTCTTCTTCGCTGTAACCGAAGTTAGTCTCGGCGATGTCACCGCCCCGGACGATCACCTTATCGTTGACGAAACCCTCGAGTGCGCTGCCATAACGTTCTCGCAGTGGATCGAACGGCGGAGCCGTAATGATGTTGTTCCAAAAACGACTTTCCGACTCCTCCTGCGAACGTGCCCGCACCGTGAGATAGATCTTTCCAATGTTCGGGAAACGATAGAGCAACATGCTCAACGTCACCTTCCCAAGAAACCCCGTACTCCCAATCAGGAAGATTTTTCTGTCTTGATAGATTTCAGTCGGAGATAATCTCATCATTCTGTACTTTCTTGGGTCGGGTCAGTACCGTAACGCGATAGCGTCGGGTTCGTGTTGCCGGTTCGGTCGGAGATAATCTCATCATTCTGTACTTTTCTTGGGTCGGGTCAGTACCGTAACGCGATAGCGTCGGGTTCGTGTTGCCGGTCATGACCCGACGCTACCGCGTTACGGTACTGACCCGACCCAAGCAACGCTCTGTGTTACTCCATGTCCGCGATTCCGATCATCGGCTGATGCAGCATCGTGATCTCCGCGGAGTTGCCCATGTAACTGCGGGCCATCGCGATGGCCTCAGTCAGATTGTCTGCTCGTTCCCATCCCAGGATCGCCGGCACGTGCGCATTTTCCGCGCCCGCCGCGATTACGCGACCCACGTGCTGGCGACCATTCTCACCCCAGTACCACATGAAGAACGGGTGCGCGCCGTGATAAGCATTGCCACGCCGGTACATCTCGATATAACTCGGGTTGTTCGCAAACTCGCGCTCATACTTCTCACGCAACGTAAACGCATCACGCGTCTCCGGCAGCAGGCGATTGAAAAACTCGATGTAGCTCGGATGAAACTGGTGATCGAAATCGTCGTAGCAGGGATGGTGCAGGATCAGCACGCCGCCTTTCTTCAGCAGCGGCTTGTTGCGATAAAAGTTGAAGTGATAACCCAACGCCATCACCTGGACCAGCAACGGATTCAGTATCGAATAAACGTTGTACGGCGAAATATCCGGAATGCCGGTGATGAGAATGTCGCACTGCCCGCGAATCGGAATCGCATACTGCTCAAAACCTTTCGCGACGATCTTCTCGTGCACGAGTTCCGTCTTGCCGGCGTAACACGCCGTCATCTCGTATTGCGACGGGCGCGAGTGCAGCAGCTTACGGCGCGCAGGCCGAGGCAGTTTGCTCATCGTGAAGCGCATCGCTTCAAACTTCATGCGGTCGAAGGCGCTGAAATCGTCTTCGTTGCGCAGCAGAAAATCCATGTCCGCGCCGTACATGCGATTGTTGATAGCGGTTTCGATGTGAAAGACGTTGAGTTGCTCGTCGACGATTTTCCCGAGCTGTACGACCTTATGGTTCAACGCCGAGCGCGCGGGATCCATGTAACTGTCTGAATCGCGTATCGTCTGTGGATCGTGATGCATGCGCAGCGACTCGTAATCGCAGAGTCCAACGGCGACTGACTTGTGCCCGCCATCCATCGGCACGAAGTTGAGGTTGACGTAGATCAGCAGATCGCTTTCAGCGCAGCGGCGATTGAGGACCAGGGGCTCCTTGTGTCTGGTCTCACCGATCTTAATAAGGCCATCGGCCCATTCCGCATCGTGGTTGTAGTAACGATCGGGATAGTACTCGTCAAAGATCCGCTGCCCGACCATTCGCTTCATTTCCCATTCGGTCATTTTGCGGTGCAGGGAATTGGCGATGATGATGTGAACGTCGTCGACGCCGTGTCCGGCGAGCATGTCGAGGACGATTTCGAGAATCGTTTGACGAATGTCGGGTGTGGCCATCGGCGGCAGCGGCAGGCTGATGTCATCGACGGCAACGGTGACACGCATTCCCGGTTCGAGTTGTGCGAACAGCGGATCGCAGCCGAGCGGGTGATTGAGTGCGTAGCGAATGGCAGCTTCGCGATTCGGCAAACCCTTGATCGATGGGTTCGGATAAAGCACACGCGTCCCGATCGGCAAGTCTTCGAGGATAAAGTCCTCGCCCGAAGGCATGATGCGGGGTGCGCTATCGCGATCGATGTAAATTACCGATTCGTGCGTCTTTCGTCGGAGTTGAAGTGCCATGTTCTTTTAGCCACGGATTACACTGATTTCATTTCAAATTTAGTATCGGCCAGTCATGGTGTAGTGCCGTTTGTCGCAAACGCATGTCAGGGTTTATGACGGCCGGGTGACCGACGATCGAGAGCATCGGCAGATCGCTCATGCTGTCAGTGTAGGCGTAGGAATCGCTCAGGCTGATGCCTTCACGCTCGGCATAGGTTCGAATCCACGAGGCTTTCGTCGCCGCGGCCATCACCGGCGGCAAAAGGCGTCCGGTCGCTACACCATTCACAAACTCGAGCCGGTTGGTGACATACTCATCTATCCCCAAATGTTCCATCAGCGGTTTGACCGACAAATCCAACGCGCCGGTTATCACTACCTGCCGCAGTCCCAGCTTCCGTGACTTTTCAATCAGCTCGTACGTCCCCGGAAACACGGCCGGTTTGATCACGTCTTCAAACAAGTCCTGGGCGAAGTAACGGAGCCGGTCTTCGGATTGCCCTTTGTAACGCTTGAAATAGAGGTCATTAAAGACTTTTCGGCTATACTGGTCCGTCACTGCAAAAACCGGCAGGCTCAGAAAAGTGGCCGCACTCTTCTTAAAGCTGGCCATCAACCCCTGCTGCCGGCGCGCATAGAAAGACAGGGTATGCACCAGGTTGGTGCTTACCAAAGTTCCCTCGAGATCGTAGAATGCAGCCCCCGCCAAGCTATCCTCCAGCTAACTGGGAAGCCACTATACCGCATTCGGCGGCGTTTTGAACAACCGGACGCAAAAGTATTACAAACTGTATGGCGACACTAGACAATCAGAGGCGATTTGATGATAAATCTTAGGAAAAACCAAGAAAAGGTGCGATCGATGATGGTCGCATCGGCACTGATTTCAGTAGTTTTTGGCAGTGTGGCCTGTAATAACGGCGCCCCGGATATGCCGTCGAGCACCGGAAGTTCGGACGCTAAGGTTGCGGCAGAGAAAATCGCCGAGGCTGAGCCGCTCTACGAGGGCAGGGACGATATGACCAAGGCCCGGACGGCGGTTTCGGTCCTCCGGCAGGCACACGCAGCCGATTACGGCAACTACGAGGCAGCGTGGAAGCTGGCGCGAGCCGCGTTTTTCGTCGGCGACCGCACCGATAGCGATAAGGAGCGGGATGATATGTTCCGCGAGGGGACTGTGGCCGGCAAGGCGGCTGTCCAGCTACAGCCAAATAAACCCGAGGGACACTTCTGGCTCGGCGCCAATTACGGTGGCACAGCGGCGCACAGCACGCTGGCGAACCTGTCGAGCTTCCAGGACATTAAAGGCGAGATGGAAGCGGTGCTGAAACTGGATGAGACTTATCAGGGGTATAGCGCCTACGTCGGCCTGGGACGCCTCTACCTGCAAGCTCCGAAGGTGCTCGGTGGCGACGTCGGGAAGGCCATCGAGTATCTGGAAAAGGGAATCAAGCTCAACCCCAACAACACCATCATGCGCTTCCACCTGGCGGAAGCCTACGAAGCCAGCAACCGCGACGCGGACGCCAGGAAACAGATCGAAACGATCCTCGCGACCACTCCCGATCCGAAGTACATCGCCGAGCACAAAATTGCGGTTGAGAGAGCTAACAAGCTGCGGGAAAAAATCGCCGCGGATTCACGCTGAAGTAAATCCGGATTTCATCCGTGAAATCCGTGGCTAAGGTTTGGCTTTTTGCCGGATCTCCTCGAGGGTGCGTTTGTGCTGTTCGAGTTTCTGACCTGCTTCGCCGAGTTTCCCTTGTGAGGTGAGACGCTGGTAGTCCTCGAATTCCTGTATGGCCTTGTTTACCAGTTGCTGTAGATCCTGAGCCGGTGTAGCGGATGGGGTGGGTTGTGTGGACGCTGGACCGGGTTGTTCCGGAGCGACGGCTTTCGCTCCGGCCTCACCAAACAAACTGTTCATCGCTTCAGTGAACGTTTGCCCGTAACCCAGTTTTTCCTGCGTCGCGATCACCACCATCCGGAGTTCCGGCATCGGACTCCGCTGCGCCTGCAAATAAACAGGCTCCACAAAGATCAACGAACGTCCAATCGGTATCACCAGCAAATGCCCGCGGACGACGCGCGACCCCTGCTGGTTCCATAACGTGAATTGCGCCGAGAGCTGCGCGTTCTGATCGATGCGCGCTTCGACCTGCACCGGACCGTCGATCACTCTCGATTCCGGGAAGTTGTACACCACCAGCTTGCCGTAGTTATCGCCATCGCTGCGCCCCGCCATCCACCCGATCATGTTGTTTCGACTGGCCGGCGTGAACGGCAGGATCATTACAAACTCAGTTCCTTGTTCCTCACCCGGCAATTGCATCAACACAAAGTACGGATCGATCGCCGTGCTTAGCTTCTCGCCCTTGTCGTTGACCGTGATTTGTTGGGCGATGTTCCAGACGTCCTCGCGCTGGAAGAACACCCTCGGGTTTTGCGTGTGATAAAGGCTGTAGACTTCGCCCTGGGAGCGCACCAGCGTTTCGGGATAACGCACGTGCGCGCGCAAATCCGCCGGCATTTCGCTCCTGTCCTTGAAGAGGTTCGGAAAGATGCCACGGTATGCCGCGATGATCGGATCCTTGTCGTCAAACACGTAAAAGTTAGCGGTTCCGTTGTAAGCATCGATTACGACTTTGACGCTGTTGCGAATGTAGTTGAGCCGATTGCCCGCGACGTCGTAATGAGTCGAATAAGGAAAGTAGGACGACTCGGTGAAAGCGTCCATCATCCAGAAGAGGCGACCTTCGTTCGAGACGACGAGGTAAGGATCTTTGTCGTAGGTCAGAAACGGCGCTACACCGTTGACGATTTCGCGAATGTTGCGATTGATGAGGAGACGACTCTCGCTGGTGACGGCGTCCGTGAACGGCAGTTTCGAGAGATCGCCGACGCCCCAGGCGATCAACATACGGCGCAGACGGTTGCCGATTCGGATTCCACCCGTGCCCTGGTAAGTGGTGTAGGTGTTTTCATCGCCTTGTGGGTAGTCAAACTCTTGCTGGTTTGTCTTTACATAAACGTGACGATCCGTCAGTTCACCAAAATATATCTCGGGTCGAGTTACTTTGATCTCGGGGACCGAAGACGTGACCGGCATGTTTGAGATCACGAACTGCGGCAGGCCTTCCGGAGTAAAGCCATTGGCGCTGTTCATTGTAAGGCCGTATCCATGCGTGTAGACCAGCCTTGCGTTAACCCAGTTGCCGGCCAATGCCGGAAGCTTGTCGTCCTTGATCTCGCGCGGCGCGACCATCATCTGGCGCACCTTGCCGCCGACAACGTAGCGATCGACGTCGACATCCGGAAAGTCGTAGTAAGTGCGAATGGCCTGGATCTGGCGCAGCGTGTCCTGAAGCGCGCGCCAGTCCCAGAGACGGATGTTTTCAAGGCCCTCGCGATTGTTAGCCAGATCAAGCGCTTCAATCGATGGATCTGCTTCAAACTCGCGCAACTCGATCTGGTCGAGTCCGAAGCCTCGTCGCGTCCATTCGATGTTGTAGGCGATGTATGGTGTCTCGCGGTCGAGCTCGTTCGGCTTAACGATGAAACTTTGGACGTAAGAGGGAACGAGCGCGACGCCGATCACATACGCCGCGAGTGGCACCGCGAGTGCGATTAACAAGAGACTGAAGCGCCGCACGGCGAAGGCGTTAACCAGCAGGATTATCGCGGCGATTATCAGCGCTACACCGACGATCGTCAAAGCTGGAAGCGTGTAGTGCGCCTCGGTGTAAGTCACTCCGGAGAAGGTCGGGTGGTCCTGCCAGAGGAAAGGGAAGCGCGACAGGTACGTCCGCCAGCTCAGCACCAAAAGAAAAAGCGCGAGAGCAACACAGACGGCGCGGAACGCAGCGCCCGATGACCAGCGCACACTCGGCTTGAGCACGGTTTGCGGCAGCCCGAGCAGTGAATATGCTAGCGCGGCGCAGAGAATGATGAACGTGACGCCGAGCAGCCACGAGCTAACCAGATCGTAAAGTGGCAGCGAGAAGAGATAGAAGCCGAGCGACTTTCCAAATATCGGATCGTGAATATTGGTCGAGGGCTGGTTCCAGTAGAGCGCGAACTGACGCCAGTGTTCTTTCAACCTGAACCCGTAAATCAGACCGAAAAACGCGGCGATCAACCACCCCAGTGGGCGAATAAACTTAGCCGGAGAAAACTGAAACGGCTGGTTGTTGAGAATGATGGTCCGATTTTCGAAGGCGTACGCGCCGAAGAGTCTTTGAAACAGCAGAAACGTCGCGCTCAATAACAGGGCTGTGATTATGCCAGAGGCCGCGAAGAGCGCGATCTTGGTTTTGAGAACGTACCAGTAGACCGACGAGTATCCGAGTGATTCAAACCAGAGTGACGAAAGGTAAATCGAAAGTATTCGTGAGAACGAGAGCAGTAGCAATACCGCGACGATGATGATCACCCAGATCTTCAGATACCGCCGCTTGGGTGGTCCAACATCGATCACTTCCGGCTCTCGACGATTTCTGCTCATGGGGATATCTTGCCACAGATTGTCACAGATAACACGGAATCAGAGTTTATCTGGCGCTCGTGTATAATCCCACGGATGCTCACGCCAGACACAGTTTTACAAAGCCGTTATCGCATCGTGCGGCAGCTCGGGCAGGGGGGAATGGGCGCTGTTTACGAGGCGATCGATCAACGTCTCGATACTACCGTTGCCCTCAAAGAAACGCTCTTTGCCGACGAACGTTTGCGCAAGCAATTCGAGCGCGAGGCACGACTGCTGGCGCGTCTGCATCATCCTGCGTTGCCCCGCGTCAGCGACCATTTTAATGAAGCCGATGGACAGTTTCTCGTAATGCAGTACATCCCCGGCGACGATCTGTCGGAGATGATGACGCGCAAGCGAGCGCCGTTTCCACCTAATCAGGTTTTGACGTGGGCTGATCAATTGCTTGATGCGCTTGACTACCTCCACACGCAGGATCCACAGATTGTCCATCGCGACATCAAGCCGCAGAATCTGAAACTCACTTCTCGCGGACAAATCATTCTGCTGGATTTCGGATTAGCGAAAGGTCAGGGTGGTGAAATCTCGCGCGTCACAACTACCGCGAGCATCTTTGGCTACACGCCGAACTACGCACCGTTGGAACAGATCCAGGGTTTGGGAACTGACACTCGTAGCGATCTTTATTCGCTGGGCGCGACGCTCTATCACTTGATGACTGGCGTGAAGCCGCCCGATGCATTATCGCGAGCGGCAGCGATTGTGAATGGCCAACCCGATCCGCTGTTGAAACCGAGTGAAGCGAATGCGGCGATCGCGCCCGAGCTGGACCAGGTGCTGATGAAGGCCATGTCGCAAAACCGCGAGCAGCGTTATGCAACCGCGGCTGATATGCGCACGGCGCTTCACGGCGCGGACCAGGCCTCGACCGTAGTCAATCGCGGTGAAGCGCAGACGGTCCTGTTTCCGCCGCCACCAACTACAGTTACTGCGCCGACGCAAACTGTTGCGCAACGGCAGACAGTCGCAAGCACGGGCGAAACAACTGTGGTGCGTCCGAGAAAAAGGAGCGCGGTGATCCCGATTGTTGTGTCTACGGTAGTGCTGGTCTTGGTTGCGTGTGGTGCGCTTGGCTTTTATTTGTACCAAAAGCGCGATGAACCGAACGGGCAAATGGCAACGGAAACGCCGAGTCCGGTTGGTGGTCCAGCAGTAAGCTCGCCTTCTCCAAATGCCGTTGTCGCCGCATCACCGGAGTCACCGGCACAGGAAACGGCAACGGCGACCCCGAAGCGAAGTCCTCGAAACGAAGAGGCGCGGAACGAACCTACGCCAGAGCCAAAGGCTACGGCCGAAGCTAACGCTGGCGCTGAAGAACATGAGGGCAATCCACCTGATGTGCCGGGCCCGCCTGATGTTCAGCCGCCAGATAGAATGCGCCGGACCCGAACCCAGGTGTTGCCCGGTGGCATGGTGATTCGCCATTTTCCTGATGGGTCGCAGATGATAACTACGCGGGATGGAATGCGAGTACTGGTTACAAAGGACGGCAAACGGACGGTCCTCAATCCGCCCCGGCCGAATCGTCGTCCACCCGCGCCTGCACCGTCGCCATAATCAGCCACAAAAAGGCACAAAAGTCACAGATGATTTTGCGCCTTCAATGCTTCTTAGTGGGTAAACAAGGAGAGCTGTAATGAGGAAGTCGAAGAATATGCGGGTAGTGTTTGCGCTGTTTGTTGTTTGTGCTTTGGCGGCGATGCTGAGCACGGCGGGCGTTGCGGTGCGGGCCGTAACTGAGGCACCGACGCCGCCCAACCTGCGGGTAACTCCGCCGGCGCCGAAATTCGACGACAAAGATCGAGTCGCGGAGTTGATACAGCGACGCGAGCGCGTGGCCAAGAGTATCGGCCCGCAGTCGTTCATGATCCTTTTCAGCACTGAGCCGCGGGTTTATGCAAACGACGTCGACTATCCTTATCGACAGGAAAACAACCTCTACTACCTCACGCAACTAAAACAGAAAAACGCGACGCTCGTGCTCCTGCCGGGCAACACGAAGGTGCGCGAGATCCTTTTCCTGCCGCGCCGCAATGCGGCTGCCGAAACGTGGACCGGACACATGTATACCCCGGAAGAAGCGCACCAGCTTTCGGGTGTCAGAGAGATCTGGCAGAACACCGAGTTTGAGCCTTTCATCAAGGCGCTGCGCAATCGCCAGCCTTATCGACCAAAACGCGAAAGTCTCTTCATGTCGGACCTGCCTGCCGACATGCCGTTGACCAACGATCACGGTTACACAGAGCTGTTCGATGCCGCGGCAAAAGGGGAAGCGGCGTTGTTCATGCTCGTTCCGGGCGCCGGCGAGAGTCGTGAGTACAAAAACGAGCAACGCTTCGCTGCCGACTGGGCCAGCACTGCGTCGGGTTTCAGTATCAAGAATGCGTGGCCCATTTTCACCGAGATGCGTTTGGCGAAGTCGCCGATGGAACTGCGAATCCTCCAGCACGCGATCGACATCAGTATCGAGGCTCATCAGCGCGCGTGGGCCGCGGCTGGAACTGCCAAGTGGGAATACGAAGTGGACGCTGTGATGGCGTACACCTTCAAGCTGCGAAATGCCGACAACTGGGGCTATCCCGACATTGTAGGTTGTGGTCCAAACGCGACTACGTTGCATTACATTGAGTCGCAGGGTCCCGTGAACCAGGGTGATTTGCTGTTGATGGACGTCGGCGCCGAGTACGATCACTACACTGCCGACATCACGCGCACGTTTCCAGTGAACGGAAAGTTCACGCCGGTGCAGGCCGAGGTCTATCAGATTGTTTACGACGCGCAGGAGGCAGTAGCGAAAGCCTCCAAGCCCGGCGCGACTTTGTCAGACGTGAATCGCGCCGGCACTGAGGTGCTCAAAGACGGTCTCCTGAAACTCGGATTGATCACCGATCGAAACTCGATGCAGTACCGGCTGTGGTTCATGCACGGCACGTCGCACTGGCTCGGCATGAACGTTCACGATGTCGGTGGTGGAAGGCCGATGGTGCCGGGTTCGGTATTCACCAATGAGCCTGGAATTTATGTGCGGCTCGACGCGTTGGACCAGATGCCCTTTGGTTTCACACAGGAGAGTTGGGAGAAGTTCAAGACCGCGGTTCGCCCGGCGTTTGAGAAATACAAAGGGATCGGCGTCAGGATTGAAGACGACTTGCTGGTCACGGCAGATGGCGTTCGTTGGATGAGCGAAGCGCTGCCACGAAAGATCAGCGACATCGAAGATTTCATCGCCAAAGCACGCCGGCAATCAGAATAGGGCCACAAAGAAGCACAAAAGATTATTAGCCACAAAAAGGCACAAAAGGCACAAAAGGCACAAAAGGCACAAAAGGTTTGAGGTTCGTGCGCCGCGCTCTCCAAAACTATT
>DASVGE010000187.1:0-6412 GCA_036379695.1 Pyrinomonadaceae bacterium
CCACCGCACTCCAAAGAAGCGCCCGAACTGTTAACCGATGGAAATCATTGGCGAGCTTCTCCTCCAACTAATACTGGAAGTTCTATTACAAGTACTTGGCGAACTCCTGGCTGAGGTCGGATTGCGAAGCTTTGCCGAGCCATTCGTAAAACGTGAAGAGCGAAATCCGATTCTTGCAGGCATCGGCTATTGTCTTCTGGGTCTGATTTTCGGAGGTCTCAGCCTGCTGATATTTCCGGATGCGATCGTTCGCAGTGAGAGATTTCACGGGATCAATTTGCTAATCACTCCCGTCCTGGCAGGATTGGCAATGTCGGCGTTCGGCCACCTGCTGAAGCGGCAGGGTAAAACTCTTATCCGACTGGATAGTTTTATCTACGGTTTTCTCTTCGCTTTTATGATGGCGTTGGTGAGATTCGTTTTCACGTCTTAGCTGTTATCATCTCGCGACTATGAAAGACTTAAACCAGTTACTCGATCAGAACAAAGCCTGGGCGGAGGATATCAGGGCAAGTAACCCCGAGTTTTTCCCGGCCTTAG
The DNA here is from genome assembly GCA_036379695.1 of Pyrinomonadaceae bacterium. GTDB lineage: Bacteria > Acidobacteriota > Blastocatellia > Pyrinomonadales > Pyrinomonadaceae > PSRF01. The sequence goes on from DASVGE010000187.1 coordinate 541, forward strand.
CCAAACAACAAACACCGGAATACCTCTGGATCGGATGTTCCGACAGCCGCGTGCCCGCGACGCAGCTTATCGGCATGATGCCCGGAGAGATGTTTGTGCATCGCAATGTTGCCAACGTTGTCGTCCATACTGACTTCAACTGCCTGTCGGTGATGCAATATGCAGTTGATGTACTCAAGGTGGGTCACATCATCGTTTGCGGTCATCATAGCTGTGGCGGCGTAAAAGCCGCAATGAAGAATTTGACCTTCGGCTTGATCGACAACTGGCTGCGCCACGTTCAGGACGTGCTTCACACGCATGAAGCACTGCTCGCGGAAATCAAGGACGAAGGAACGCGTCTGGACCGCTTGTGTGAGTTGAACGTGATCGAGCAGGTTCTGAACGTAGGGCGTACGACGATCGTCCAAACCGCCTGGGAGCGTGGCCAGCAACTGGTATTACACGGCTGGATCTACAGTCTCGAAGATGGGCTGCTGCGCGATCTCGGCGTTACGATCGACAATGCTGAAGGTCTCGCCGCTGCTTATCAAGGGGCGATCGACAAAACTTCCTAAATGGACGTTTGAGCCCTCAGGAAAAGCCTTCCCCGCCACAGAAGTCTCCATTGAAGCCTTGTAAGTAGCCACAAAAAGGCACCAAAAAGAAATTTCGATCACGCCCTTTGACGAGCGGCTTCAAAGAGGAGAATTCCGGCGGCGACGGAGACGTTCAGGCTCTCAGCGCTGCCTTGCATTGGGATGGTGATTCGGGCATCGGCCAGCTTTAATTCTTCGGGTGTGAAGCCGGTTGATTCTGGTCCAAGCAGCAAGGCGCGCGGAGTGGTCCAGTCTAACGAGGTGTAGGGCGTTGTTGCTTCGACGTCGGCACAAACCGTCGTAATGCTGTGCCCGCGGCACCACTCGATTGTTTCCGCGTAATCAGGTCCACTCCAGATCGGAAGCCTGAACGCAGATCCCATCGCGCCACGCAAAGACTTTGGCGAAAACGGGTCGCTCGTGTTTCTCGTCGTGATAACTCCCGTGGCTCCTGCGGCTTCTGATGTGCGCAGTATCGCACCAACGTTCACAGGGTTATTGATCTGATGCAGCACGACCAGCAGCGGATTGGCGTCGAGACTTGCAGCCAGGCGCGCTTCCGAAGACTCAGGCCTACGCGCCAGCACGATGATCCCCTGCGGCGTCTTCGTATAGGAAACTGACTCCAGCAACTTCTCGCTAACAGCCGCAACTCGTTTTGCGACCTTCGAGAGCCGATCGATTGCTTCCGCCGCGCGTTCCTTGCGCCACAACTCTTCCGAAACGACGACCGCCTCGATCTCGAGCTTCGAACGCTGCGCCTCTTCACACAAACGAAGCCCTTCGATAAAGATCAGCTCCTCAATTTTTCCATCGCGGACAGCGCGCACCTGGCGGAGCAGGGAATTGTCACGGCTGGTGATGTGCATGCCTAAAATGCAATCTCCGTCCAGATTGGCCAGTGATCGGAAACGTTCAATGGTCGCGCTACTCCCCAACGCTCAATCTTGACACCGCGCACAAAGATCCAGTCCGCGTGCATTCTCAAACCGCCGCCGCGCCACGTTGCGGTTCCGGTTGGATATGGCGTCGTGTAACCACGCGACTCGAGAAACCGCCGCGTGTCGATGCACTTCTGTCGCGAGAGCGTGTTGAAGTCGCCCAGAATGATCGTCGGAACGGTGGCCGCTTCCGCTTGGGCCGCGACCACTTCGAGTTGGGCCAGTTGACCATTGATGGCCGCATGCGGATCGACGTGCGCGTTGAACAAGCGAAGCTGTTGTGGTCCAACGGCGAGCGTCGCCGCAATCGCCAGCCGCGGACGCCAGGGACACTCGTGCCATGGCAGATCGATGCGCGTCACGTTTGTGAGTGGCAAGCGACTCAGGAGCGCCACGCCTGTGTCGCCGCTGTCGTGCAGGTCGATCGGTTCCTCAAAGTCGAGCCACCATTGCCGCTTCACCGGCGCAATGCCACGCGGCAGTCCGGTGGCCTCATGCATCACACTCATGCCCAATTCTGCGGCCAGCTCCTTCGCGACATCGTGACCACCGCTGCGCTGTGTACACAGATCTGCCTCCTGCAAAGCGAGTACATCGACGCGTGGCAACAGAACGCCGTCCGAGAATGCACGTGCGGCAGCGGAAATCTGTCGCGCCACGTGTTCCGAGCGGCCTGTTAAGCTCATCAATCCCACTTTACGACGCAACCCGCCCGAGATCAGGTACGGCCCGCGTGCGTAACGGATGTTGTAAGATGCGATGACGAGCTTGTTCATGTTATGGATATATCATGAGTCAGATAGTCATTGCAGTCGTTGATGATATGTTTTTTGCGTCGAAGATCCGTGCGGTAGCGGAGGCTGTGGGCGTGGAGATCAGTTTCCCGCGCAGCAAAGAGGCCGTCCTTCAGAAAGTGCAGGAGACGAAGTCGCGGTTGGTTATTGTCGATCTGCACAATCAGAAGATCGATCCGAATGAGTTGGCGAGGGAACTCCCCGGCGTTCGATTACTCGGGTTCTTTTCACACGTGCAAACCGACTTGCAGCGAAACGCGATCGAGGCTGGGTTTGAAGAAGTGATACCGCGATCAGTCTTCGCTCGTGACTTACCGAAAATATTAGCCACGGATAACACGGAAAAACACGGATCTGATTTCTGATCTGTGTTTATCCGTGTAATCCGTGGCTACTATTTACCCGACGGTAGCGGGCGCGATTACCTCGTGGATTGAGCGGACCTCGCGGACCAGATCGTCGTACTGATCGAGTGTCAGCGCCTGTGCGCCGTCCGAGAGGGCGTGCTCCGGTTGATCGTGAACCTCGACGATTAAACCGTCCGCACCGACCGCGACGCCTGCGCGTGCCAGCGGTGTCACCATGAAATTCTTTCCCGTACCGTGCGATGGATCGACAATCACCGGCAAGTGCGAGATGCGCCTGACCGCCGGGATCGCAGCCAGATCCATCGTGTTGCGTGTGTGCTGCGCAAACGTGCGAATGCCTCGTTCGCAGAGAACAATCTGATAATTGCCCTCAGCCATCACGTATTCAGCCGCCAGCAGCCATTCGTCCAGCGTTGCCGACAACCCGCGCTTCAGCAAGATCGGCAGGCGAGCTTTGCCGGCGCGGCGCAGGAGTGAAAAGTTCTGCATGTTGCGCGCGCCGATCTGGATCATGTCGCCGTATTTTTCCACCAGATCCACACCGTTTTCGTCGAGTGCTTCGGTGACGATCTTCAGCCCGTAAGCGTCGCGAACGTCCGCAAGTATTCGCAAACCTTCTTCGCCCAAGCCCTGGAACGCGTATGGCGAAGTCCTTGGCTTGTAAGCGCCGCCGCGGAAGAAACGCGCGCCACTTCTCCTGACCGCTTCGGCAATCGCGAACGCCTGCGTGCGACTCTCGATCGCGCATGGACCGGCAATGATGGCCAACTCATCCCCGCCAATCGTCGCATCACCAACGCGGACGATGGTCTTCTCAGGTCGCAAATCAAGTGAGATCAGTTTATAGGGCTTGCTGACGCGAATGGCTTCAGCGACACCGGGCAGGTTCTCAAAGTGTGACGGATCGACCGCGCCCTGGTTGCCGGTGATGCCGATCGCGGTGCGGGTAGCGCCTGGCATCGGATGACCTTTGAAGCCCAACTGTTCGATCACTTGCAGGACACTCTCGACCTGACCGTCGGTGGCGTCGCTTTTCATTACGATTAACATGGTGTTTTTATAACCTCAGAAAGTTTCTCTTACATCTGGTCGGGCACGTTGATTCCCAGGATCGCCAATGCAGTCGTGAGTTTGGTTCTCACGATTTTGGTGACGGCGATCAGCACTCCTCTTCTCACTTCATCCGGCTCCGAAAGTATTCGATGATCGTGATAGAAACGGCTAAAAGCCCGGGCAAGCGAGAAAGTGTACTTGGCAAGATTAGCAGGCTCGGCGGAATTTCGACACTGCGCGATCACGTCATCGAGTTGTTGCGTCAACATCAGCAGCGACCAGATCTCCGTGCCGCCCTCGCCTGACAAAACCTCTGCAACTCTCGCCTGCAACGCAGCGTCTCCAGCTACCTCTTTCATTAACGCATCAGCCGCCGCTACAGTTTCGTCCCGGAGCTTGCGGAAGATGGAATTCGTGCGCACCGCGGCGTACTGGCAGTATGGCCCGGTCTCGCCTTCGAAAGAAAGCGCTTCCTTGAAGTCGAAAGCGATGACCGTGTTGCGCGTGAACTTGAGCAGGAAATAACGCAGCGCAGCGACGGCAACTTCGTGAGCCGTAGCTGTCTTTGCATCGGCAGAAAGCTCCGGATTTCTCTTTTCGACTTCGGTGAGCGCGCCTGCTTCGAGTTGGTTTATCAGGTCATCAGCCTTTACGCCGAGGCCTTTGCGACCGCTCATTTCGATGTACGGCCGAGTGCGATCTTCCTCGCTCAACTCGATCCCGAGCGCTTCGCAAGCAGCGGGCGACAACGCCACCATCTCGTAGCTGAAATGTACGCTCGCCTCTTCGCCAACCTCCGGAACGACTGCCGCCACGCCACGCGCTACGATCTCCTGCGGATACGATTGCCGCGAGTCGATCACGTTGTAAACGCGGATGCCGCCGCCGAAGTGTGGTCGCCCGGTTCCCGGTTCTTCCGGATCGGTTTTGGTGGTCCAAAGGGTCTTTCCGTCCGGGTAGTTGCGGAAAACTTTGTAATGGAAATCGAGCCCCAGCTTGCCGAGCTTCCAGAGTTGATAGGCGATGTCTTTGCCGGTGTAGGTGACGGTTCCGTTTGAACGCACGATGATCTTGTCTGACTCGTGTTCGTCAGTGCCTGTGTGCGACTCAAACGGCATAACCCAGCAGCCCGCGTGACGCCCTTCGGTCTCGTAACGGATGACGCCTTTTTCTTTCATGAGTTCGAAGGCGCGATTCCAAAAGTGCAGGTGCAGGATGTCAGACTCACGCGCGAGCAGATCGTAACGAATGCCGAGGCGCTCCATCGTGTCGAGGATGCATTCGACGTTTCGTGTCGCGACATAATCGGCGAGCTCCGCGATCGTGTTCGAGCCTTCTTCGAGCGCGTGCAGGACTTCGTTGCGGAGCTTCACCTTTTCAGGATTCATTTCGCCGCCGAGGTTTCCGTCGCGATAGAAGAGACCGACTTTTGTGTAGAGATCCCAGCAGTAGTAATCAAACGGGTAGTGTTTCGGAAGCGACGTATCGAGGACTTTGATCTGGTCGAGATCCTTGTTCTCGATGTGCAGGAAACCAACCACGACGTCGGCTACCTGGACGCCCGTGTTGTCGATATAGTTCTGGACTTCGACACGATCGCCGGCGGCTTTCAGGATGCGCACAAAGGTGTCGCCAAGGACGGCGTTGCGGACGTGACCGATGTGCGCCGCTTTGTTGGGGTTGATGCTGGTGTGCTCCACCATCATCTTCGGCTGTTCGAGATCTGTCGCTTCGCGAGTCGTGGTTGGAGCAGCAAACAAACTCAGCAACCTGGCGCGATCGAAAAAGACGTTGATGTAACCCGCGCCGGCGATCTCGACGCGATCTACTTCGTTGAATTCTTCCAGTCGCGGTTTGAGCTTCTCGGCGATGGCGCGTGGCGCTTGTTTTTCGCCAGTGGCTTGCTTGATCAGTTTTGCCAGTTCGAAACAGACGGGGAAGGCGAGATCGCCGAGCTCCGGGCGCGGCGGCGCCTCGGCCGCAAGTTGCTGCACCTCGACGCCAAACATCTCCCTCGCCGCGGAACGAATTCGCTCTTTAAGGTTTTGCTGTAATTCGGTCAGGGTCATAAGAAAAGGGGAGAGTATAACTGATCGATTAATTGGGCGCCTCCTTGGAGTGCGGTGCCTTGGCACCGC
>DASVGE010000188.1:0-20034 GCA_036379695.1 Pyrinomonadaceae bacterium
GCCTCGGGGGTCACCCAAAAGCGGCCATATAGGGTCACCTCAAAACCGGCCATAGAGAAGTAGTCGCCCGGGACGTTGACGACGCGCGGAGGCAAGGTAGCCTCGCGCGGCATGAGCAACGTATTGAGCGACGATAAACGACAACAAATAATCGCTTTAGGTCGACTCGGCTGGTCCTTGCGCCGCATCGAGCAGGCCATGGGTGTGCGCCGCGAGACGGCTAGCGGATATCTGAAGGCTGCCGGCATCCAGGTGCGAGTTCCTGGTTGGGTGCGAACGGCAAAACCGGCCATAGCGGTGACCACCGACTCTGAGCCAACAAGCGGACTCGATCTAGCTGATAATCGGCCCAAAGTCGCAAAACCGGCCATACAGGTGACCACCGACTCTGGCGGCACTTCACCGCTGACAACGAAGCCCGCAACAGCGGTTACGCACAGCGGTTGTGAACCATATCGGGAGTTCATTCAGGAGTCATTAGGACGTGGCCGGAATGCGACCGCCATCTGGCAGGACCTGGTAACGGAGTACAGCTTTCCGCATAGCTATCAAAGCGTCAAACGCTTCGTTAACAAACTGCACCCACCCGAACTGAAGCCAGCGCGTGCGGTGATCATTACTGAGCCTGGTGAGGAAGCGCAGGTGGATTACGGCACTGGGCCATGGGTACGCGATCCCCACAGCGGCAAGTACCGACGCACCCGTCTGTTTGTGATGACACTCGGCTACAGTCGCAAGTGCGTCCGCCTGCTCACCTTCCGTTCCAGTAGTCGCATCTGGGCCGAACTCCACGAGCAAGCTTTTCGCCGTTTAGGTGGCAGCGTGCGGGTAGTGGTACTCGACAATCTGCGCGAAGGCGTGCTCAAGGCAGACCTTCATGACCCGACGCTCAATCCGCTCTATCGTGATGTGTTGGCCCATTACGGTGCGGTCGCCCTGCCGTGTCGCGTTAAGGATCCAGATCGGAAAGGCAAAGTGGAAGCTGGCGTGGGCCATGCCCAGAAGACTCCACTGAAAGGGCAACGCTTTGAGAGTCTGGCGGCAGCGCAGGCTTATCTCGATCGCTGGGAAACAAACTGGGCCGACACGCGCATTCATGGCACCACCAAACGACAAGTGGGCGCGATGTTTGCTGAAGAGCGTCCACATTTGTTGCCGCTACCACTCGAGCCTTTCCGCTTCTATGAATATGGCCAACGTGTAGTGAACCTCGATGGTTGTGTCGAAGTAGCCGCCGCTTACTACAGCGCGCCACCGGGTTGGATTGGTCGCCGCGTGCCGGTGCAATGGGACGGCCTCAACGTGCGTTTGCTTCATCCGCAAACTGGACAACTGTTGCGCGAACACCTGCGCCAGAAACGTGGCTGGCATCGCATCCAGGACGAGGATCGCTCACCACGCACGCCCACCTCAACACGACAACTGCTGGAGCGCGCCACTCGTGCCGGCGCCAACATCGGCAAGCTTTGTCAGTCCCTCTATGAACGCCAGGGCCAAATGGGCGTGCGCCGCATGCTGGGCGTGCTCTCGCTAGCCAAACGCTTTGGCCCAGTGAGAGTGGAGGAAGCTTGTACCGAAGCGCTCGCACTCGGCGTGCCTGAATATCACTTTGTGAAGCGTTATCTCGAACGGCAACCGGCGCTGCCCCTCACCCTGCATCAAGTTGATCCTTTGATCCGAGAACTGCAGCAGTACCGCGACGTCATTCAACTAAGACTAAAGGAGTCGGAAGCGACATGAATCTGATTGAGTTGAATCAGGCATTAAAACAATTGCGCCTGGGCGGCATGGCCGCAGTGCTCGAAACGCGCCTGCAACAAGCCCAGGCGGAAGCCATGGCCCCGATTGATCTCATCTCCTGTCTGGTCACTGATGAACTCACCCGACGTGGGGATCGGTTACTGGAACGGCGCATTAAGCAAGCCGGCTTTCGTGATCCATTCAAGACGCTTGATAACTTCGACTTCAGCTTCAACAAGAAGATGAATCGCAGTTTGCTCTTCGAGCTGGCCAGCGGCAACTTTGTCAATCGCCGTGAAGATGCACTTTTCTTAGGTCCACCTGGTTCCGGAAAGAGCCATGTAGCGCAAGCGATTGGCCAGGCGGTTATTCAACAAGGTCATCGCGTGCTCTATCGCGAGACGCATGTCCTACTGGACGAACTTGCGGAAGCCACTATCGATGGTTCACGCAAAGAGTTCATCGAAAGTATGGTCGCCTGGCCCTTGCTCATCATTGATGATCTGGGCATGCGAAAGTTGCCCCTGACAGCAGCTGAAGATCTGTTAGAGATCATCATGCGACGTTATGAACGCGCCAGTACGCTCGTGACTTCCAATCGGCCAGTGGAAGACTGGGGCAAGCTGCTGGGCGATGCGGCCGCGGTCACGGCCATGCTCGATCGTTTGTTACATCACGGGCATGTCTTGAAGTTCGGTCCACGCAGTTGGCGGACTAAATCTGAGATTGCAGCTTAGCGGAAATAAGGATGGACAAACCGACAACGAAAGCGTAAAAACCACTCGTCCCGGCCGCCTCTCTATGGCCGGTTTTGAGGTGACCACACATGGCCGCTTTTCAGGTGACCACCGAGGGTATCGGTTGATGGACCGTCCACAAAAGTTTACCAGTCCTAGAGGCATGGATTACCACGAAGGTACTAAACGCTTCTAATATTCACTATTAAAAGTTGACGAACGTGCGAAGATCCCACCCTTCTTATTCGTCCATGCGACACGCTCACTTGCTACTGACAAGCCACCAGCCTTTCGTGCTGCCTACCCTGTAGGACCAGTCCTCGAAACAAATAGTTTTCTGAAATGAGCGGCAAGTGTTGCTCGTTCTATTCGTGTACAAGAATGGAGACTGACAATGAGATTCTTACTAGGATTCCTCTTGGGCTATAGCATACGCGGCCAACAGCGACTGCTAATAGCTTCTCTCACTGCAATTGCCTTTGTTGCCTTTGTCTGTTTCATAGTGCTGCCCGCAATCGCCCTTTCAATACTGGCTATATCAGTTAGGCATGAACGACTCTCACGCCCTCCACAAACATCGGTTCCCGTGGTCGTAGGGTTGAACTACAAGACAGCGGAAATGAAATTGCGCGATGCGAATCTCAACATGCGTGTTCTGGCGAAGCGGCATTATCCTCCACTTGAACCTGGACTAATCATCGATCAGACGCCCCGAGGCGGTGAGCGTGTAGATTGTGGCACTGTGATCGGAGTGACATTGAGCGCCGAAGATCCGTGGCGCTGACGAGACGCGCAATCTCATTTAAGTATCACAGCGACATCATACGGTCACATACAGGACCCGGCATATCCGAGGTTGCCGCGAAATTCCTGGTTCGTCGTGATAGCACAGGTGATGACACCTTTCGCACACGACGAGAAGATTCGACGTACGATTGTCACTCCGATCACCATTGCGATGATGTGCGTCCCATCCGCAATGCACGTGCGAAAGAGAACGATTACAGCATGGACATCTGCCCGCCTGTCGATCCCACGCAACGTCTAATTGTTCCGCTGTAAATCCCTTTCGTCCCTTTCGAAATCTAGCCATGATTCGACACCTCCGTTATGGTGTTATGTCCAACAAAAAAGACTCGCGGCCCAAGAAACAGACATCTCCCGATGTCTCTTCCTCAAGCCGCGAGTCTCTATGAAACTCTCGCGAGGGTGGCGAGTTGCAGAACGAGCCCACTCCGTTACGCGGGTCGGAACTCTAGCCGTTTGTCAATGCATGTAGATTACTTTCGGGGGAGAGCAGCGTCAAGGATTATGATCGCGCGGGATGCCTAAACATAACTGATCGATCTTGAATCGAGATACAACAGTTGAATTTGGTCTTCAAGTCCGCTTCATAGTTCGGTTCCGGTATAATTCTGGGCATGGACTCAGAACCAATGCACATGGGCTTTGCCAACTTTGAGGAATGGGAGCGCTTTAATGCTACTTATACGGTATTCGTCGAAAGGTATCCTGCCATTGAAGCCATGAGGGACATCGTCTTTTCTCGTCAACTGGTTGGGGAAGTAATCGACAGAGTTGTATTTGGTTTGGGCTGGCTATGCTTTGAGGACTGGCAGGAGATTACGGTTCTTTGTGGAAATGGCTTCGGAATAGGAGCCTTGAAACTCCTTCGAGGAATGTATGAACGTCAGGTGACTGCCAGCTATCTATCGCAGCATCCAAATGAAGTTGATGACTTTATGGATTTTGATTTCGTTCAACGCCGAAAAGGATTGAACAACTTGCGACGACTCTATGATGGGGATGATTTGAATCGAATAATCTCGGCGCAGAGACAAGACGAGATTGAGCAGGAGTACCGTAGGGTTAAAACAGGCGGGCGTTTCACCGATACTCTATGCCAACCGTGCAATAGAACACGCGATACGATGTCCTGGACAAACCTAAGTATGCCGGACCTGGCTCAAAGAGGTGGACAAGGCCTTGATAGGTTCTATTTTCCGCTTTACAACAAACCTACGCTTCTTGGACATCCTAGCCTTTACTCGCTAGTAGCCAGGATAAGAGACAATGCGGATGGGCCAGGCTTTGCATTTGACGCAGAGGGCCAACGTAGTCAAGTGGCGGAAGCGCTTGCCCACGCCCACTTCTTGTTACTTCATGTTTTTGCCACTCAAATTAACCATTTCCAACTCGGGGCCGAGGAACAATTGAATGCCTTGTTAGAAGACTATAAAGCCTGCTGGCATCAAGAACAGCCTTCTACTGATGCGGATGTCGAACGTAGGCTTTAAGCGTTGGTCGTTTAAAGCAGATTTCTCCCTCAGTGAAGTCGGGATTGCACATGGTAATCGTTACCGAAAGGCACGGCCCATGCGTTGAAAACGAACACATCCAAATATAGCCGGGCAGGATTTGGAGTGGGAAGAATCCTTAAAACACTCAATTGACGTACCCTTTTCCGGTACCTGATGAATCATGGACCTTACGCTGAAGGTTTGTTAAGGACTTAGTCCAATCCGTTCTCTGCGGATATTGTTCAATTCTCGGATAGTACGAAGTGGATCGCTATGCTGTGTGGCTTCATGGATGAGACAGGCCATTCTCAGGATGAGAAGCAACGCTTTAATGGGATGGCTGGAATTGTTGCTCCGCTAGAGCACTGGGCCGAGTTCGAGCGCAAGTGGTACAAGACACTCAAGGATTTCAAAATTCCTCACTTTCATATGAAAGACTTTGCGAGTTCGGAATTGGCAGACTACTCAACGAAATCCAAAAATCCGTTCAAGGGCTGGTCGCGGATTAAGAAAGAGAAGCTATTCCAAAAACTCTTAAAGCACATGGAAACGACTTACATTTATCCGCTTGGTTCAAGTCTGTGCATGGAGGATTTCAGAAGCCTAACGCCAAAGCAGCGCGCTCTATTTGATGATCCGTATTACATGGGATTCGTGGCCGTGCTGGCTTATGTCGGTGGTTTCTTAGATAAAGCGGGGGCCGCGTCTAGTGAAAGGGCCGCAATTGTATTCAGTGATCAAGTGCAGTTTAGACATAGGGCTTTAGAGTTTTTTGAAAAAGCCATCGGCGACGAAGAATTTATAAAGCGACGGATCGATCCTCCCTCTTTTCGTGATATGCGCAAGGTCTTGCCGTTGCAGGCCGCCGATATAGTGGCCTACGAAATGTACAAAGAACACGAAAGGCAAAGATATAGACCGCTAGATTCGCCGCGAGAGGGTTTTCAAGCCTTGCAACAAATGGCGCGACGGCTTGGACATGATCCGCTTTTCAGGTTTCGCATTCAGAGCGATTTACTTGCGGATGTAAAAGCTATCGAAGCTGAGCACAGAAGAATCGCATACTGGCAAAACCGCAGGCGCAAGGGGGCACCGTGAAAAGGTAATAACTATGAGGGCACTACAACTACTCATCTGATTAGTCAAGTGTGGTAGTGGTCTGATTCCAATTGACTATTAGAAAGTCAGATCTTCACGCCAAGATTTCGGAGTATTTCTTCCTGCTGCGGTCTTAGATTGCCTTCGATTGTTCTGTGATAGAACTTGTGGGCCATCTTGTAGAAATCAGTGTGTGGGAAAAGACCCTCAATCGCCAGATCCAGACCGGCGATTGCGTCCGATACGCCCTTTGTCCCGCCCTTTAGAGATTGCTTTATCGCTATGAGTTGATATGCCAGAGTAAGGGCCGCGACGGGATGCCCTGCGTAAACCTTCAAAACGATTTCCCATTGCTCTGCGTCTAACATCATGTCCGGAATCACAAAACGGGGCGTCGAATGTCCCCTCACTAAAAGACAACGACGCCCCTTAACCCACACTGACCCAAAGAGAGCCAAGGGTGGGATGGCAAGAAGTAGGGACCGACCGTTGTTCTGGGCGGTCGGGAAGCGTCGGCCCCTGCGCCACGCCCTCTCATAACCGTGGCGAGTCTTAAGCCAGAGCCACTTGCAAACCCCCTCTTAGGCAAGTGGCTCTGCGTTCTGAAGGACGCGCGGCCTTGTCACATCCTCCAGTGCCGCTGTTTGTCAAACTTGGTCGGGGCCGACAGCCATAGGAGATCTTTGTCGTTACTGTCGACCCCTCGGGAGAATTGTTCATGCCCGAAAGCCACTCGCGACAGTGCGCTTTCGTGCTGCCCACGTTCGCGAGTGGCTCCCTGCTCGCCCCACCCCCTGGAGGATTACGGTGTCTACGCGGGAGCTGGTAAAAGTGACTCAAAGCTGCCCCCCGCAGAGCCATTCGCGACTGGCATTTGCGCGGCCCGACATCGCGAATGGCTCTTCGGATGAAAGATCCGTCCCTCCCACAGGCCAGACCTTTCACTACGAATGTTTTCAGGTTCTTACTGCTCTTGATCGCGTTCCTCAAGTAAGCGATCGATCGTCTCAGCAAGCGACCCGATGTCTTGAGGCTTTCGCAAGAACACATCTACTCCTGCATCGCGGGCCGCTGCCTCAACGGGACTAGCCGAAAACATGATGATCGGAGTTTGGGAGCGATGGACCAGTTGCCGCGCCTGCTTCACAAGCTGTAATCCGTCGACGTCCGGCAACTTGTAATCCAGCAGCAGTACATCGTAATGAGTATCGCCGGCAATCCTCTCGAGTGCGGCGGTTCCATCCGTGCAAGTTTCTACCTTCCACTCCTTGAGCTCCAACGTTTCGCGGACAGCCCCGGCCACTATCTGATTGTCCTCCACCAGCAAAATCGTTACCGCGTGCATCTTGTTGCCTCGCTCCGCGCTCGCCTCGCCTTCGGATTTCCGGCTGTCAATACTGCTGCGCTTTCGTTGTCTGATTGGTTTTCGGAACTTGGCAAGCTCTTTGTATCGCACGATCTTTGACGAGAGGTTTTGGTGGCTCAGATCGAGCAAGCGCGCAGCGTCCGTAACCGAACCCTCCGACCGTTTCAGCGCCAGTTCGATCAAATGCTTTCCATAGCGAACTAGCTCTTGATCGAATGAAAGCGCTGCCCAATTGAAAGTTGACGGAAACTCAGGTGAGGCATGTAGGAGCGAAGCCGCATGGCACGCGCACTTGGCCAGCCGCCGGATCGTGTTGGTGTCCTGCGTGTTTTCCAACAGCACTTCGGCTCGCACCAGAGTCGCAGCAAGATCGTCGTCCGATAGCTCTGAACTTAGATGTTCAATTATCGTTAGAGCCGCGTTGCCCGCACTTTCAAAGTCCCCAACTTGCTGTGCTGTCCCGATCGCACGATCTAAGGCTGAACGTGCCTCTTGGAAATGTCGAAGACGCGCCAAGCATGTTGCGAGCGTAATCAGAGCTTCTGCCAACAACGACCGCTCGTCGCTCGCTTCAAGTGTCCGCACCGCTCGACGCGCCGTTTTTTCGGCTTCTACGACTCGATCCTCAGAGAGCAACACTCGCGCACGCGTCTCATCAACTTGCGCGCCGTGGACCTCGTCTTTAAGTCTTGCAAAGAGTATCTGCGCTCGGTCTAGATGATCGTGTGCGTCTGTAAACCTTTGAACTTTCCAGAAAAGAAAGGCCAGGTTGTTTTCGACGCAAGCCTGATAACGTATGTGACCCGCTTGCTCAAAGTGATAAGCAGCAGCCGCATATTCAATCAAAGCACGGTCAATGTAATCTTCCCGCTTTTCCGTCGAGCCCAAATTCCGAAGGACAATGGCCAACTCATTGTGGAAGCTCCCAATGACGCAATGATTCTCAATCTGCTGAAATAGTGGTGCGGCCTCCGTGTGAATTTTGAACGCCTCATTGTGCCGAACGGATGATCTCTCAATCATGGCACTACGAAGTAGCGCCTTGGCCCTTAATTCGATATCGATGTCAGGGAGACGGTCCAATGCCGCACTTAGCACTACTCGCCCTTCATCAAATGCGCCTTCACGCCAATAACAGTAGGCAAGCTCAATCTGTGCTTCCGCTGCTCGACTGTTCTCTCGCAGTCCTTCGAAAATGCCAATACTCTCAGTGATCAGATTCTTTGCTGTTTCCTGCGCTCCACTGATCAGTCTGGCGCTCCCAATCCATCCCGCCAGCACACCGGCTCGCAACACAACGACTCCCTTCGATTCCTCATCAAGTCCCTCCACCACTGGCCGTTCGTCCATGCGAGGCCATAGCTCGCGTATTAGTTCGCGAGCCGCCTCGTATTCACCTTGATCTTCGAAGTGACGGGCCAGTTGACAAAGCAGTTGCGCTCGCTGATTCGACGAGAGGTTTTGGTCGGTTAGCTGTTCACGCAATTCCCTTATTGAGTTCATGTGAGCCTTTACTTGCACTGAGTTTGCAAGCCCCGGTGGATCGCTATGTGTACCAAGTCTGTCGAATGCTAAGATCCCGCTCTCAAGAGCCAACTAGGAGACAGCCTGTTAACCATTGTGCTTTGCTGTCACCAACGACCATTAATCTTCCTTTCAGGAGAACACCATGAAAACACTTCAGCACCTGTGTCTGGCGGTAGTGTTCACGCTAACGCTCACGACTGCGACCTTTGCGGGAGAGATCGGTACTGGCGGCAAAACACCACCGCCACCACCGCCAGACTCGGCGACCGCAACAACTTCAGACGAGACCCCGCTTGAGCCGAAAGATGACGCAGACGAATATCAGTTAATGGAGGACATCACCCTCCAACTGTTGCAAACGATGTTGTCGGTTTTCTAGCCGTCTGCCCAGTCATAGACTAACCTTCGTTAGGCCGCCAGACTCATCACTGGCGGCGGTTTTTTAGAAGTGTGCCTGGCATGTGCCCTTGGGAGGCGGGCGAGAAAACGAAACGGGGCGAGATTAAACCTAGACGTTTGTGAGAATCAACAGATTTCTTCTGGCACTGTCGTTGAAAATAAAGGCTTTACGGCTTCCTGCAAAATGGTTTGCCAAAATTGCCTTCAACTTTATTGCGACTGTCACTACTTCCAGTGAACCGTCGCTCTCCTAGCGTATCAATGATGATGATAGCAATAATGGCACACATTCCCCGAGCACAGCCGCCAACTCGCCTCGTGAGCGGCTTCGATTTTCGTCGGAATTGCGGCTACAGCAAATTAAGTTAAATCCAGCCGCGTATTCCCACATCGGCAGGAAGTTCACATCGAAATTATTGACTGGTTTTTGCTATCGCTACAATTATTGGTGGCCAAGGACGGAACTGAACCGCCGACGCCGACCTTTTCAGGGCCGCCTACCAAATCACGTAAGTGGTTTGAAATCAACGGATCTTATTGACATCAACGAGCTTACGTCAGCGGTGCTTTAGACTGATGTGGGCTCGTTTGGTCTATTTGAGACTTCTCAATGTACGCGTATTGTACGCGCGTTGTAAACCCATTGCAGCCGTGCTCGGCCTTGAACTAGCGGTATGGGTTTCGAAGGCCGGTCATGTTTCGATGTCGATCATGCTGAGGAATGAAGAACTCGGAACTAGTCGAACTGGCGCGATTGCGTAGGAGCCTTCCCCCGGTTAGGAAGATCACGAGTTTCGTCGGTAGATCGGGACCTGATAAGACAGACATGCCATGGAGCAGTGGTAGTCGGAGATTCACGCCAACATTTGACAACCATGCGCGGACATCCTGCTCCGTTGCGCGCCGGAAATTCTGTCGATTTCTTCAGTAGCTTGTCGAACTGATCGGCTCGGTTGATTCATTGCCCGAGCCCAGCCGGGTTCGGTAGCAGTTGCCTCGGCAGGTGAATCGTATCCTGCTTATTCCGGCTCAGGAAAGGGGGTTGGCTCGATCTCGAGTGGCTGACATAGCTTCACAGTAGAACTGCCCTGGAAGCGAGTTTTAGGCCGCAGCCTTTTCATTCCTAACTTAGTCGTTCTGCAGTTACGTGTGCGTTGACGCCCATTCGCTGAAGTTGTATAAGCCACTTCGTTATTCCAAGGAGCTGAGGTCTAGCGGTTGCCTCTCACCTTCTCACTGTGGGGACAAAACCACAACCGGTGAACATTTTTGTGAATAAAGTGCATTGAACTTTTCGGGCCAAAAGGTGGGGGCTCATTCAACATGGCAAGAACCAAAATTGAAGAACCACACTGGAACATAATTATTGAGCGCATCCACGCCGGTGAATGTGTCCCGTTCCTCGGGGCAGCCGTTAACGTACGTAGTGAAAAATTTGAATATCCTGAGGGTCTCCCGTTGGGAGGGGAAGTTGCCCTACGACTGATCGAAAAACTGATAAAGCTACAGCAGCCCACACCCGATAAAACAAAAGAGGTCGAAAACGACCAGCTTAAGAAACATCCGCTGGAAAGATTGATACGAATAGGTGATGTCGATCCGGCCGACGCAGAAGTGGTTGAGGCTTACCACAAGCTTCAAGCCTTCAAGCTCTACGATGATTTAACCCGGCTCAGTTTGCAAAACTTGCCGCGCGTTGCGCTGCAGGTGGAAGTGACCGGGGACTATAAGCAGTTGGTGGGCTATTTACGAGATATCTTGACTTACCAAACATACACACCCTCTCCGCTACTCCGTTCACTTGCGCGATTACCATTCGCCAAACGCGCGCGCGAAAAGAAAGAGGCCGCTTTAATGATTACTACTAATTATGATGAATTGTTGGAGCGCGCTCTACTTGATCAAGATGCGGACAACCCACCAAAAGTGATTGTGCAGCCTCTGGAAGGCTTCGACCCGGTCGCTTATGAACAAAAGCGCAATGAGATTGACGCACACGTAGGTCTGATCATCTACAAGATTCACGGCTCATTTGATCCGCAACAACAGTGGCCGCCTTTGGTTGTCACTGAAGACCACTACATTCAGTTCCTGACTCTGGTCGGCAAGAAAGATGAAGGCATTCCCGATCGGATCAACAGCATGATCGCGGACCACACGCTGCTATTCCTCGGATACAGCCTCGAAGATTGGGACTTTCGAACGATTTACAAAGGGTTGGTTGAGAGTCTGCCGCCTTATCAGATAAGTAGGTCCTTCGCGATTCAGAAAGACCCACCTGAATTCTGGGTTAATTACTGGAGTAACAAGAAAGTCGAAATATACAACGTTGATCTTTATGATTTCGGCCAGGAGTTAGAGCAACGTTACTTTAAGCAGTATGGCGAAGATCTACCGGAAGCCGCAAATCCATGACGAACTCACCTTACAAGTTCCTGGACGCCTACACACGCCACGACGCGGAGATCTTTTTCGGCCGGGACTTGGAGATCAAGGCCCTCCTTTCTGATGTGCTGCTGAGCAAGCTCACCGTTTTGTTTGCCCGAACCGGTACAGGCAAAACCTCCTTGATTCGAGCTGGACTTATACCCCGCTTGGAAAAAAAAGATATCGGAGTCTCTTTGTGCGCGTAAACAAAGATCCGATTGCGTCAGCCAGGCTTGAATTCGGACAGCAACTCGGCGCGGAAACGGTGCCGGACGCTCCCTTCAGTCAACAGCTCGCATACTTGAGTCAAGAGTTTCTAAAAGCTCCTTTGGTTGTTTTTTTCGACCAGTTTGAAGAGTTCTTTTTGCACGTCACAAACTCCGAGATACAGCGACAGTTCATTGAAGATATGGCGCGCATTTACCGAAAACGCGATTTGGGAGTACACGTCGTCTTTTCAATGCGCGAAGAATTCTTTATCGAGCTAGACGTATTCCGTGACCAGATTCCAACCATTTTTCACAACGATTCTAACCTTAGACTGCGATGGTTCGATCGAGAAGCAGCAACCGAGGCGATCGTTAATCCGGCCCGTGCCCGGCACGTCGAATTCGAGCCGGCGATGCTCGAACGACTGCTGAATGATCTGACGAAGAGGGAACGGATTGAGCCCGCCTATCTCCAAATTGTTTGCGATACGCTCTGGGAGAAAAAGCAGGACGGCTTGATTAGTATGAAGCTTTACGAGTCTTTCGACAAAGACGCCAGTGAACCGAATATGGCGCGACAAATCGTAAACCAACGACTTGAGAAGGAATTCAACAGTCTCACCTCCGCGGCAAAACTAAGACTGTTGGAAAAACTATTGCCGCAATTGCGTACGCGCAGAAACACCAAACACTTGAAGGACACGGATCGTCTTGCGCAACAGTTGAAGACTGATAAGAAAACGCTGTTAGCGTTACTCGAAGATTTGAAAGGTACGAGACTAATCCAGGAAGTGAAGTTTGGGACAGTCATTACAATCCAACTCGCACATGATTACCTTGCCGAGCCGCGTCGTTTGCGTTTTCTGCGCGACCGCGTGCGCGCACTTTGGATGCGCCGTTTACAAGAGGAAGGTCAATTTGTCTCGCCCTCGGATTTGACCGACATACTCAATAACCTGGATGCGTGGCGCTTTAATCGTGAACAGGCTGAGCTTTTGTTCCGGTCGGCGCTGGCGCATGGCTCTCAGGCGTTGCGACATTGGTACGACATCGCTATCGCCGAACAGGTAGACGTCGCAAGAGTTCTACGCGAGGCGTTGCAGCAAGACCGTCAAAAAGCAATCAAAGCGATCGATCTGTTGCGTGAATTGCAGGAGGAGTGGGCGGTAAACTTACTCGTCAGTTCTTTGCCCCGCTCGGACTTACTTGACGAGACGCGCGACGCTTTGCGGAGTCTCACGACAGCGCGCGATTCCCGGATCGCCGCACGAGCTCAGATTGGATTGGTCGAGAGCGAAGATTCAAAGCGCCAAGCCCACGAATCCAACTTCACGACCAGTCAGCCACCTTACGACCTTATTTCCGAACGACTGCGCGACGGTAGCATCATTCTTTTCCTTGGGCCTGCCGTTGCCACCGCGAGCCGGCAGCCGGGTGACATCTGGAGATGGGGCCAAAGTTCGTTCTTGCCGACACCCACAGAATTGGCTGCGTATCTCGCGAAGTCGATCAATTTCCCTGGCGATCCTCCATTTAATCTGGCTGCCGTTGCTCAATATTATGCGGTTTATGCAGGTGTCTCGCGGCTGCATGACCGCCTCGTCGAAGTCTACAGTCCGTCACTACCGCCGACACTGTTACACACGTTCCTAGCGCGCCAACAGAATCCGTTGATCGTCCTGTCTGCTAGTTACGATGATTTGCTGGAAAAGGCTTTCGAAGCTGAGAACAGGCCGTATGGCCTGCTTACTTACAGTACCGATCCGACTCTCAGCGACCGCTTGCTTTGGCAAAGGCCAGGTAGCACTGAAATGGAGAGTGTGCACCCAAGTAGACTTTACCTTGAGCGGGACCACCCCATTATTTACAAGTTGCGGGGCTCCGCCGCAGCCGGTTTTTGCATAACCGAGGACGATCATGTCGACTTTCTGGCGCGGTTAATACGCAGTCGTGCCATACCACCCATACTGGCTGAACCATTGACCACGCGACCTTTCCTCTTTCTGGGATACGGCCTGGATGACTGGACGCAACGCACGCTTTTGAGTTGTTTTGAGCGCGAGCTACTCAGGCGATCATTGTGGAACCAGTCGTGGGCTGTCCAAACACGACCTGATTTGGCCACAGCACGTTTTTGGCGTAAACGTCGGATCGAGGTCTTTGACGCACCGCTCGCCGAATTTATTGAACAGCTTAGCGTCAGCGGAGATTTAACATGACACCTACTACGGTTTCTTCACCTTATCTTGGGCTAATGCCCTACGACGATCTTTCGGCGAAATTCTTTTTTGGACGCGAGCCGGAGATCCAACTGTTGACGGCAAGTATGTTCGCATATCGATTGACCATTGCCTATGGTCCAACCGGAGTTGGCAAGTCGTCTATCCTGAACGCCGGCGTCCGTAGCTTTTGGGCGGGCCGCGGAGATTTGCTTTTCGTGATCTGCAATCGATGGCAACACGATCCGATTGCGGCGATCAAAGTGGCAGCGGCCGATGCCGCTGCGCAGGAGGTCGAAGATTTTCGTTCACCTGATATGCGGGCGCCACTCGATCGATTCCTTGCGGCGATTGGCAGGGATAGCGAACGTCGAGTCATGGTCGTGCTCGATCAATTCGAGGAGTTCTTTCTATATCACTCGCAAGATAAGACGTTTTCCTCTGAGTTGCGTGCAGCTACGCTTTCGCCTGATGCGGCAGTTAGCGTATTGATTTCACTTCGCGAGGAAACAGTGGGAAAGCTCGAGCGGTTTCGCGTTGATCTTCCGGAGTTGTTGGACCACATCGTGTACATCAACCCGTTGGGTCGGGACGCCGCGCGTGAGGCAATCGAGAAGCCGCTTGGTGTCTACAACCTGAGTCATGCACCGGCCATCACCATTGAGCCGGAGCTGGTCGAAACAGTGCTGGACCAGGTTGAAGCCGGCCGCGTTGAAGTGGGCGACCGAGGCCGCACGAGGCACACACAGGAAGATCGAAATCATCCTATTGAAGCTCCTTATCTTCAAATGGTGATGATGCGGTTATGGGACGAGGAGCGGGCGGCGAAATCAGCAACACTGCGACTGCAAACCCTCGATAGATTGGGTGGAGTAGATTACATAGTCGTTACTCACCTCGACCGTGTGATGGCGGGTCTTCCTGAAACCGATCAGAGGGTTGCGGCAGGGGCTTTTGCTTACCTTGTGACCCCGTCAGGATCGAAGATCGCACATACAGTGAGTGACTTGGCTGCCTACACTGACATGGAAGGAGCCGCGCTCGAACAGGTGCTCGACAAGTTGACGGAGCAACGCATCATCCGCAGCGTACCACCGCCGCCGAACATGCCTGACGATCTCCGATATGAAATCTTCCATGACATGCTTGGCCCCTCGGTGCTCGACTGGCGCGAACGATATTGGAGGGCGGAAGAAGCCGAAAGAGAGAGGAGGCAGGCAGATGAAGAGAGGCGGCGGGCCGCCGCGGAAGCACGCGTTGCCGAACAAGCGCGGTCTGCCAGGCGCTTGAAATCGCTGATCGCAATTGCATCAGTCCTATTGATAATGGTCGCCGGAACTGCGGCGTTTGCTGTTCTCAAAGAACGTGAAGCAAGAGCGAGTGAATCCCGAGCGTTGGATAGCGAGGCAAACGCTCAAAGATTAAGGCAAATATCCGAAGGTCAAACTCTGCTCGCGAACTCTAAGACGTTAGAAGCAGAAAAACAAGCAGCCATTGCAGCTATGGCATTGCTTAATGCTGAAAAGGAAGCAGCTCAAGCTCGAAAGTTGTTAACAGTTGCTACCGACGCTAGTAAAAGTGCTGAGATTTTGAAACATCGCGCTCATGAATTAAGCAAAGTCAGCAAGTTGTTGTTGGAGGGCTTCAGCCTGAAAGAGGACCACGAGATTGATGCGGCTAGTAAAAAATACATGGAAGCGTTGGAAATCGCCGAAGTGATCGGGGACCGCGATCGCCAAGCTCAAATCCTGCGATCGTTGGCGTTAGTATGGGAGGAAAAGAAAGATGCACTAGAGTCTTACGAAAGCGCCCTCCGGATATATCGCGCCGACGGTGACCATAAGAAGCAGGCTGATACCTTACGGGAAATGGGCGACTTGTTTCGCTATGACACGAATGAGTGGCGAAAGGGAGCGCCATATTATGAAAATGCGCTCTCCCTCTACGTCCAGCAAAAGAGACGCACGGATGAGATTATTACGCTTGAGAAGCTCGCACGGCTTTTAAGATACCACCCCGACCGTACGCCGTCCGAGGCCCAGCAAAGTATCCAGCTCTATGAAAAGGTCCTATCATTTTATAATGCCGATCACAATACCGAGGGTACTGCGGAAACACTCAAGATGTTGGGTTGGGTGCACGCAAGTTTGCAAGCTGAACAACGTAAACGTGCCGAAAAACTAGTCGAGTTCCATCGACGTGCGGCCGACGTTTATCACCGGGCTCACGATTTCGACGAGGAAGCCTCTACCATCCAATCAATGATGGCTTTTATCTATGACCTCAACGACCCAGTCTGGCTAATCGATCTGCATAAGCAGCAGTCAGAGGCATACAGCGCTGCAGGCAAGTGGGAATATGTCGCGAAGAATATCGCAGCCATCGCCAGAATCATGCATACGGACTTACAAAAAACACAGGAAGCATTGAACTACCTGGAAGAAGCGCGCAAGCGCTTCCATGAAGCCTCGCAGCGAACTGAGGAGGGGGTGATCCTTGCAGTGATTGGGCATCTGCACTGGTTATCGCATTTTCGTCCGAGGGCAATTGATTATTACAAGCAGGCAGCAGCGTTATTTCACGCTGCGAATAATCCTGTGCAAGAAGCGTCTGCAGAAGCCTCAATTGCGCAGATATGGAATGAATTGGAAGACACCGTCCGGGCAATCGAACACTACGAAAAGGCCCGCGCCTTATTTACTCAAACACACAATGAACAGCCATGGGTCCTCCACCAGTTAATTTTCCTATATCGACAGGTAGGCCAGTCTGGCAAGGCTGAGGAGATTCAAAAACAACTTGATGCTTCGCGCGGTAGAAAACCCTAGACAGAATGGTTACGAACGCGAGTTCAGAAAATGCGCTTAGGGAAAGTTACTTGAACCGATCAGCAAGAAAGAGGCTGTAGGGTAAACCGATGTACGCGTATTGTACGCGCGAGGAAAATTGAATGTTTTTGGCTATCTGTAAGTTGTTGAAATTATTGGTGGCCAGGGACGGAATCGAACCGCCGACGCCGGCCTTTTCAGGGCCGCGCTCTACCAACTGAGCTACCTGGCCAGATGGTGGAAAAAAGAGGCGTAGTATAGGAAGACGGCTGAAGAACTGTCAACTTGACTATGGGTTTTGCGTAAAATCCTACCAAACTGTGTAAAGATTTTTGTCGGATTCGTCACAAAAAGTCGTTGACTCATTCGTGGCCGGGTGTATAATTCCTGACGTTGCGGGTGGCGCTGATGCCCAAACATCAGCTGGTTGAAAAGACGGCCATCCAATTCAAAATTGATAGTGCCCGCCAGTGCCAGCTCGGCCGCCGATCGCGCCCCCCGCAGTCGCTACCTTCGAGCTGGCACAGCAATTTTAAACCTGCGTTAGCTCCTCAGCCTGCACCCGCGCCGACTCAATCGTGTCTCGCTCATCAATAGTCAATAACTGCCGGTCTCGCATCACCAATTCACCATCAATCAGCACTGTGTCGACGTCCTCTGTCTCAGCCGAGTAGACGAGTGCAGACACAACATCCTTAACTGGCGTCGCACGCAGATGATCGAGTCTCACAACCGACAGGTCAGCTCGCTTTCCAACCTCAAGACTGCCCACTTCAGCATCAAGACCCAACGCTCGCGCCCCGTCGATCGTGGCCATGCGCAGGACGCGATTTGCCGGCAGAACTTCCGGTCCGTGCAACGCTTTCTGTAATAACGCTGCAGTTCGCATTTCCGTAAACATGTCGAGACGATTGTTACACGCGGCGCCATCAGCTCCCAGTGAAACCGAAATCCCCAGCTCGAGCATTTTCGCGATCGGAGCGATACCCGAGCCGAGCTTTAAGTTTGACGACGGACAGTGGACCACGTTGGTGCCGGATGTGCGCAGTATCTCGATCTCGGCACTGCTGAGATGAACGCAGTGGGCCAGCGCCACGTGACGGCCAGTCAAACCAAGACTGTCGAGATAGGCGACATTACGCAGACCGGTCTCCTGTTGGACCATCTCACATTCGGTTCTGTTCTCAGAAGCATGCGTATGAATCATCACGCCACGCGCACGTGCCAGACCTGCAACTCGCTCGAGCAACTCGCGCGTGCAACTGACGGCAAAGCGCGGCGCGAAACAATAACGGATGCGGCCACCGGCTTTGCCATGCCACTCCTCGAGCAGCGCCACTGACTCGTCGATCGAATTCCCAGTCTGCTCCTGTAACGCGAGCGGAACTTCGTCGCCTTTGTCCATCATGCACTTGCCAACCGTGGCGCGAAATCCGCTCTCTTCGACAACCTTGAAAACCTCGCCCGTGTGATTCACCGTCTCCATCGTCAACGCACAGGTAGTCCCACCTTTGATAAGTTCGGCAATGCCGAGGCGAGCTGAAGCTTTAATCGACGCCGGCGAGTGCGCGGCCTCCATGGGCCAGACGCGCTG
Source organism: Pyrinomonadaceae bacterium (assembly GCA_036379695.1). GTDB lineage: Bacteria > Acidobacteriota > Blastocatellia > Pyrinomonadales > Pyrinomonadaceae > PSRF01. Next base: position 18,445 of record DASVGE010000188.1, read on the forward strand.
CTTCAACCAGTCGATGAGCGCGAGATCGTCCGCGGCGCCACGAAAGATGGTCTGGCAAAGATGAATGTGTGTTTGGACGAACCCAGGGACCACAGCGCAGTCCGCGGCGTCGATCACAGTGCCGGCTGTTTGTCCGGAGCCACCCACGTCTGCGATGCGTCCGTCCGAAACGAGCAGATCTCCGCGCACGATGGTGTTCGCGGAATCCATCGTGACGAGCGTGCCGTTTTTGATGAGGATTGAAGACATACCAGGACAGTTTACGCCACAAAAAGGCACAAGAAGCACAAATCATTCAGGCGGAAGCCCTATTTGTGCTTTTGTGCCTTTTTGTGGCTTTGTAAGTTTACTTCGTGGCTGCTTTCACGTTCGCCGGAGTCTCTGGTTCTTCACGAACGGGAAGGCCCAACTTCACCTTCACGTCGCGCTCGATCTTTCGCAGCACTTCGGCATTGTCTCGCAAGGCCTGTTTGGCGTTTTCCCTGCCCTGGCCCAACCGTTCGCCTTTGTAAGAAAACCAGGCGCCACTCTTCTCCACTGCTCGCTGCACCACGGCCAGATCGAGCAGGTCGCCTTCACGCGAAATACCTTCGCCATACATGATGTCGAACTCACACTCGCGGAAGGGCGGCGCTACTTTGTTCTTCGCTACTTTCACTTTAGTGCGATTGCCAACCACGCGATCGCCATCTTTGATTGCGCCGATGCGACGAATGTCGAGTCGCAGCGACGAGTAAAACTTGAGCGCGCGACCGCCGGTAGTCGTTTCCGGATTGCCGAACATGACGCCAATCTTTTCGCGGATCTGGTTGATGAAGATGAAGCAGGTGTTCGACTGCGCAACGATCGCCGTGAGCTTGCGCAGTGCCTGCGACATCAGGCGCGCCTGCAATCCCGGCAAAGAATCACCCATTTCGCCGTCGAGCTCCGCGCGCGGGACCAGCGCCGCCACGGAATCGACCACAATCACGTCGACTCCATTCGAGCGCACCAGCGCTTCGGCAATCTCGAGCGCCTGTTCGCCGGAGTCAGGCTGTGAAATCAGCAACTGATCAATGTTGACTCCGAGCTTTCCAGCGTAGTCGGCATCCATCGCGTGCTCGGCGTCGATATATGCGGCGACGCCGCCAGCCTTCTGAGCTTCGGCCACAATATGAAGCGCCAGCGTAGTCTTGCCGGAACTCTCCGGGCCATAGATTTCGACGATGCGACCACGCGGCACTCCGCCGACGCCAATAGCAGCGTCGAGGCTGAGCGAGGTCGTCGAAATCGCCGGTATGTCGGACACTTCGCGCTCGCCCAGTCGCATAATCGAGCCCTTGCCAAACTTCTTTTCAATGTTAGCTAATGCGGCTTCTACTGCCCGGCCGCGGTCTGCAGTGGTTCGGTCATCTGCCATCACATACATCTCTTTCTTCTGCTCCTCTCCCTATCAGCGAGCAGATCATAGCACAGTGTTTCACACTTGCAACAGACTTTTTTTCCTTAAGGGTGAGCTTTTCGACCCTCGTGAGGTTGTGCGCAATTCAACGTGCACTTTAACAGGATTCTTAAAATATGCAATACGAGATTCTCTTTGGAGTGCGGTGG
>DASVGE010000189.1:0-9062 GCA_036379695.1 Pyrinomonadaceae bacterium
GCCGTTACCATCGACAGCGTAAATCTCCGGCACCGGAATGCCGCAGTCGAGAAACAAACGGGTTATGTCGAGATAGGGGTGGAATTCGGGATCAAACGGCTCCGCATAAACAGCCGCTATCGCGGTTCGTTTCTTCCAGCCGATCCGGTAATACTTGCGTGTTGAAGCGTCAGGAGTGAGAGCGATGACTTCGTTACTCGCGACTCCCTGTTGCGTGATGAATCTCGCAAGACGATCGGACGCCGAGGATTCAAATACGTTTGAAATCACAGGTTTCGGAGCACTCATCTGGGTTCATTTGGGAGCTTGCGGCGTCAACGCGCGGATTGTATCACAGGGGAACGATAAAGTTTTCACCCTGAAAATGACCCGGTAACGCCTTGTCCGGAGGCTTTTTGCCCTCGACTAACTGGCGCGGTACGACCACTGCATTCTCGACGATCTCACCGGCGTTGATCTTTACGTCGTCTGCGAGTATCGCGCGGATTACACGTGCGCCCGCACCCACTTCCACGTCGTCCCAAAGGATCGAGTCGGTAATTGTCGCAGATGGCGAGATCACTGACTGTGCTCCGGCGACCAACGACTTCCCTTCTTCCTGCAACAGCTCAACACTGATGTCGAGATATCGTCGCAAGGTAGATAGTTCGCGCCACTTGCCTGAAGCGACGTGTGCCGCAAGCGTTTCGCCCCTGGCAAGAGCCGGCGGATAAACATTGACGACAGAGTCTGAAAAGACGCCACGCGGAATGTAGTCGAAGATTCGTGGCTCGAGAATGTGAATGCCCGTAAACATCAGCGGTACAGGTCCGGTTCTATCCTGAGCGGGCATGCCGCCAAATCCCTTGATTCGACCGTCCTCCGTTTCCACCACACTAAAGCGTTCGCGACGAGTGTTCGGGAGCAACACCAAAGTCGCGATTGCGTTTGTGTTTCGATGAGTCTCGAGCGCAGCGTTCAGATCGATGTCGGTGATGATCTTTCCGTTGACGACGACGAACGTGTCTCTTTCAAAAAACTCGCGCGTGTTGTCGAGCGCGCCGCTGGTACCGAGTATCTCCGGTTCCTCCACGTAATACAGTTTGACACCGAAGCGACTGCCGTCGCCCAACGCACGCCTGACCGACTCGGGACGATGGTGCAGATTCACCACGATCTCGTCGATGCCGTAGCCGGCGAGATATTCGGCGACATAGCCAACCAGTGGTTTTCCGAGAATGGGTATCGCGGGTTTAGTGCGGTCTTCAGTGAGTGGCCAGAGGCGTGTGCCGTAACCAGCGGAAAGAACGATGGCGCGCATCAGCCGTACAGATCAGGAAGCCTTGGAGGAGGCATCGCGCATGACGAGGTCAAAGGTTCCGGGGGCGACTTTGCGAAAACGAGAGTTGCGATTGAGCGACACGGCGACGCTGATGGTCGGGTTCTGTCCGGTGAACTTGAAGCCACCTTCAAGCAGACGGTTGTAGATCTCGTTGACATGTAGTGGACCACCTTCCTCGCGGAGCAACAGTGTCACTGCCTGCGGGATGGTGCGGTCCATGAATCGATCGCTGAGTACTTCGACATTGTTGCGGACCGTTGGGATCTGAGCGCGCCGCTCCGGCGGTGGGGATTGCCGCATGGCCGCCTCTAACTCGGCATCTGACGGCAGCCCAAGCGAGATGTTGCCCTGGGCGAGTACTGACGAGAGCAGGCGGTAAATCGCGGCTTCCGTCTGGCTGGCCAGGGTATCCATCTCGGCCAGCTCGGCGCGAACGCTATCTGCCTCTGCCTCCAATTCCCGGAGGCGCGCGGCGAGGTGCATACGCGCCGCACGCGATTGGCGCAGGCTTTGTTCGAGGCGTGAAAGCAGGTTCTCACTCATCAGCGCGAGATTCTACAATAATTTAGCCACAGATGAACACGGATAAAATCCGGATTTTTTATCCGTTCAATGTGCGGCTAACTATCGATCGCGGTCGAGGATGTAGGTTGGAAGAGCCCGTAAAGAGTCGCTGTATTCCGAGTCAGGTAGCGTATCAAGCGCGGCGCGGGCCTCTTCCGCATACTCATCAGCCCTTGAGCGAGCTCTCTCCAGGGCGCCGGTGCGGGAGAGTGCTCCAAGCAGTTCCGACTGCTTCACGCTGCCGTATTTCCCTTCGCGCAACACGGCTTGGATCATATCCAGCGACTTTGGATCCGCATCGCGCAGATAAATCAACGGCAGAGTGACCTTGCCTCCTAACAGATCCGCGCCCGCGGCTTTGCCTAACGCCTCTTCGCTCGAAGTGAAATCAAGCAGGTCGTCGATCAGCTGAAACGCCGTGCCGAGACTAAGACCGTAATCCCGCAATGCCGTCTGCTGCTGCTCGCTCGCGCCGCCGAGTATCGCTCCGATCTCGCAACTCGCACTGAAGAGATACGCAGTCTTCCGCTTGAGCACGTCGAAGTACTGCGCTTCGGAGATTTCAGCGTCGCTCAGCAAGGTCAACTGCAACAGTTCTCCCTCAGTCATCTTGCGTGTGACGCTTGTCAGAATGTCGAGTATCGGTAGAGATCTTTCGGCAAGGCTGGTCTCAAACGCTGACATGTACAGCCAGTCGCCCATCAGCACCGCCGTCTCGTTTCCGTAAAGCGCATTGACGGTCGGGCGCTTGCGCCGCATGTCGGCTTTGTCAATCACGTCGTCATGGACCAGGGTTGCGGTGTGCAGAAACTCCATCACCGTGGCCATGCGAATCGTGTTGTAGCGCGCGCCATCGCCGCCGACCGCGTAAGTCGAAAGTATCGTCAACGCGGGGCGCACACGTTTACCGCCCGAGCGGCGCAGGTAGTCGCCGAGGTAATCGATCACCTGAACGTTCGAACGTGCCTGGCGTTCAAACTCGAGCTCGACCTGCACGAGTTCGTTGGCGATGATGTGGAAGATACGGCGCGCCGAAATCCTTGCCTCTTCATCCAGCGCGATTGTGTGGCCTGACGTAGTCATCAGTTTGAACGATAGTTCGTAAACTGCATGTGAATGCCGAAGTCTTTGCTCTTCAGCTTAGCGATGATGTCCTGGAGCGTGTCGCGATCGCGACCGGACACGCGCACGATGTCGCCCTGAATGGAAGCCTGCACCTTTGCTTTACTGTCCTTGATGAACTTCACCACCTCTTTGGCCTTTTCCGTCGGGATACCTTCCTGGATCTGCGCGCGTTGCCGCACTGTGCCGCCGGCGGCCGGTTCGATCTTGCCGTAGTTGAATGCTTTCAACGGCACGCCACGTCGCACGAGTTTTTGTTGCAGGATGTCGTTCATGTTGCGCAGCTTTGTCTCGTCTTCGGCACTCAATACCAGTTCGTTTTTCTCATGCACCACGTTGGCCGAGCTGCCCTTGAAGTCGAAGCGTTGCCGCACCTCTTTCAGGGTTTGGTTGAGAGCATTTGCAATCTCGGCTGAGTCGACCTCGGAGACGATATCGAAGGAATTCTGCTGCGCCATTGAACGGAGAATACCATCAAAAGGGTAGCATGTGAAACTTATCTCTTAGTAACTCCAAGGGCGCAAAGGCGCTAATTTCACAAAGCAATTTGCGTTTTTGCTGCCTGGTTCACATACGGAAGAAGCGGCGGAAGTTATCACTGGTCAGCGAGCCCATCGCTTCGAGTTCGACGTCATAGAGTTCGCCGAGACACCGCGCCACCTCGACGACGTAGGCGGGTTCGTTGCGCTTGCCGCGATGCGGTATCGGGCTGAGATATGGACAGTCAGTCTCGATCAGCATGCGCGCGAGTGGGACGTGCGTGGCCACTTCGCGCAATGCATCTGCTTTTTTGAAAGTGATAATGCCCGAAAACGAGATCATGAAACCGAGCTCGAGTGCTTGCTGTGCCAGTTCCATGCTGCCGCTGAAGCAGTGAAAGATGCCACCGCGCTCCGTACCGCCATACTCGCTCCGCAAAATTTCAATTGTTTCCGATTCTGCCTCACGTGTGTGGATAACTACCGGCAGATCACATTCGCGCGCAGCCCGAAGCTGTCGCTTGAAGACTTCGACCTGGACGTCGCGCGGTGAATTGTCGTAATGAAAGTCGAGACCGATCTCGCCCCACGCGATCACGTGTTCGCTCCGGACCAGCGTCTTGATCTTCTCTTCAACCTCGTCGTTGTAGTGACGTGCATCGTGAGGATGTACGCCGATGGCGGTGTAAATATTTGTATGCTTCCGGCCCAGCTCGACGGCACGCTCTAACGCGCCGCTTTGCAGATCTCCAGAGATGACGTTGAGGATCACTGAAACACCGGCATCCTCAGCACGCTTGATAACCGCTTCGCGATCGGCGTCAAACTCCGGTCCATCGATATGAGCATGCGAATCAATAAACATAGCCACAAGAAAGCACAAAAAATTTAGCCGCAAAAAGGCACAAAAGGCACAAAAAAGAATCCCACGAATAACACAAACAGCTTTTCTGTTTTTGCGCCTTTTGTGCCTTTTTGTGGCTCACTTCAGGCGAGCACCATTCGGAACGTCTTCGGTAAACGTAGCGATTACGGGGCGGCCTTCTTCGCCGTAAGAAGCCGCGACTACCATTCCCTGCGACTCGTAACCGCGCAGCTTGCGTGGTTTCAGGTTCGCGACGATCACGACTTTGCGTCCGACGAGTTTTTCAGGCTCGTAGTATTGAGCGATACCCGCGAGTATCTGGCGTGGTTGTTCTTCGCCGATGTCCACTTTCATGAGCAGTAGCTTGTCAGCTTTCGGAATACGCTCGGCTGACAGCACCTGGGCGACGCGCAGATCGACTTTAGCGAAATCGTCGATCTCGATGAAGTTTGTGATACCCACGGCGTCGGCCTCGGTGGCGTGTGTCATCGGCGGCGCTGGCTGTGTCGCTGGCGCGCCTGCGGCGTCAGCTTCTGTGGCATGGGCAGGTTTCTCGCCCGCGTTGATTTCTGACATTGTCTTGACCTTGTCGATACGTGGAAAGACCGGCTGCACATCACCAATCGCAGCGCCTTCCTTCAGTTGACCCCATTTCAGATCTACAGGATTGACCTGCGCCGGCGAACCATCGAGGCCCAACTGGCTCCAGATCGCCTGAGTCGCGCCCGGCATGACGGGATACAGCAACACACACAACCAGCGAAGCGACTCCGCCGCGTGATACAAAACCGCGTCTAACGTCTGCGTCTGACTTTCATCCTTCGCGAGGTCCCAGGGCTTGGCGTCAGTGATTATCTTGTCGACATGTGCGACCACCGACCAGGCGGTTTCAAGCGCACGACTAAACGCGAGGTTCTCGAAGTGCAGCAGAAACTGATCGCGCGCAGCCGGCAGCAACTCGTCTTCCGCCGCCGCGGTCGAAGGAATACGCGAATCACAGTAACGCGCGATCATCGTCAATGTACGGCTGGACAGATTGCCTAACCCACTCGCGAGATCGCTGTTGGCACGATCGATCAATCCTTCATATCCGAAACGTCCGTCCTGTCCGAACACCATTTCACGCAGGCAGAAATAGCGAATAGCGTCGATCGAAAAGTGTTTTTGCAGGATGTCCAGTTCGATGGTGTTGCCCAGCGTCTTCGACATCTTGCGCCCGTTCGGATCGAGCCACATTCCATGAGCGACAATGGCGCGCGGCAATTCCACTCCCGCCGCCAGCAAAAACGCGGGCCAGTAAACAGCATGGAAGCGCAGGATGTCTTTGCCAACGAGATGAAGCGCCGGCCAGAACTTCTCGAACCCGACCACCTTCTGCCGCTCTTCATTTCCGAACCCGATCGCCGTGATGTAATTGGTCAGTGCGTCGAACCAAACGTACATTGTGTGCGCCGGATCGTCAGGCACCGGCACACCCCAACTTACCGATGTCTTAAGACGACTCACCGACAGATCCTGTAACCCGCCACGCACGAAGCTAATCACTTCATTACGTCTTGCTTCCGGCCTCACAAACTCCGGCTTGCTCTCATACACTGACAACAAGGCTTCCGCGTAATCCGAGAGGCGAAAGAAATAACTCTCCTCCGACACGCGATCCAGCGGCGTCTCGTGAATGAGGCACTTCGGCGGATCGCCTTTTTCATACTCGTCTTCGGTCTTGTAAGCCGCACAGGGAGCGCAGAACCAGCCTTCGTAGTGGCCCTTGTAAATCGCATCGTTGCCACGAGGTGTTTTCGCCTTGGCCACGCGCCGCCAGAGCTCGCTGACACCCTGGTAGTGAAACGGCTCGGTGGTGCGCATGAAAATGTCGTAGCCACCGTGCGCGGTGTCCAAGCCGAATGCGCTCGTCATCTTCGTGAAGTAACTGACGACGGAATCCGCTTGTTCTTTCGGCGTGCGTCCGTTTTTCTCAGCGGCGCGCTCGATGTTGATGCCGTGTTCGTCGGTTCCGGTCAGGAAGTAAGTTTCGATGCCGCGCTGTCTCTTCGCACGCGCGATCGTGTCCGCCACGATCATCGTGTAGAGGTGACCGAGATGCGGCAGGCTGTTGGCGTAGTAGATTGGAGTAGTGACGTAGAAGGTTTCCAAAATGATTTGTCTCAGTCTTTTCCTTTGATGAGTGCCATGGCTTCGGCGCGTGTGCGCGGGTCGGAACGGAAGCCGCCGAGCACTGCTGACGTCACCGTCTTCGCATCGGCCTTTCTTACGCCGCGCAACGTCATGCACGTGTGTTCGGCTTCGATGACGACCATCACGCCGAGCGGCTTCAGGCCTTCGAAGAGCGTGTTGGCGATGTCGGTCGTCAGTCTTTCCTGAAGCTGTAAACGACGGGAAAACGTTTCCGCGAGGCGCGCCAGTTTCGAGATCCCGAGGATGCGGCCACCCTTCGGGATGTAGGCGATGTGACACCGGCCGACAAACGGCGCCAGGTGATGCTCGCACAGCGACGCGATACTGATGTCTTTCACGATCACCATCTCGTCGTGCTTGTCGCCCGGCAAAGGTATGACGTGCTGCGACGGATCCTCACGCATGCCCGAGGTTAGCTCGGCGTACATCTCCGCGACACGTTGCGGTGTCTCCTGCAAGCCCGCGCGCTCCGGATCTTCGCCGATGCCTTCGAGAATCATGCGCACGCCTTGCGCGATGAGTTCGAGATCCACGGATCCATGCTGATTGCTATTCGGATTTGGTTCTATAAATTTTGTTGCCATAAGCTACTCGTGCCGCCTCTTCAACAACCTTTAGAGGCACGTTGGCGTGGAGCGCCGCCTGCCGGCACTGCTCAAACTCCGGCATCTCATTTACGACGCGCCCATCCAGATGCGCTACTTTAACATCGATCGGTCCATACTGCGTTTCTACCCGCACCACGCTCCGTTGCAGTGCGCGCCTGGTAACTTCATAACTGCGAACTCCGAGCGTCGTCGTCTCCATAAACAACAACCTCATCACGGCTTCTTTCTCTTCACGACCACAGAGCACCGACAACAACACGCCCGGACGATTCTTCTTCATCTGTACCGGCGTGAAAAAGCAATCGAGCGCGCCTGAGTCGAGTACGCGATCCATCACGTGGCCAACAATTTGTGGAGATGCATCGTCCAGGTTGGTTTCCAGCATCCAGAGCCGTTCGTCTGCGGCGGTGTTGTCTTCAGTTTCACCCAGTAGCACACGCAGGACGTTTGGAAAATCCTGGTACTCGCGCGTGCCGGCGCCGTAGCCTGTCGCTTCCGTCAGCATCTGCGGAATCGGGCCATACTCGTGGCAGACGGTGGTGATGATGGCCGCGCCGGTTGGTGTCAAAAGTTCGCCTTTGATCTCGGTTGCATAGAACGGCACGCCTTTGAGTAATTCTGTAACGGCCGGCGGCGGTATCGGAAACTGTCCATGCGCCATCTTCACCATGCCACTGCCGACATGAATCGGCGAACAAACAAAGCGATCGATCTTTAGTGCGTCGAAGCAGATCGCAGCGCCGACGACGTCTACGATCGCGTCGAGCGCACCGACCTCGTGAAAGTGAACGTGATCTACGGGCTCGTTGTGTACGCGTGCTTCTGCTTCAGCAAGGCGCGTGAAGATCTGCACCGCGCGTTGTTTCACCGGGTCGGACAAACGCGAGCCTTCGATGATCTGCTTGATATCCGAAAGGTGACGGTGTTTGTGCTCGTGTGCGGTCTCGACGTGTGCGTACGTTGCACTCAGACCGGATCGATTCACGGTTTCAAAGTCGATGTTGAAACCGGTAACGGGAAGCAGCAACAGTTGTTCGCGCAGATAGTTTGGCTCGACGCCTGCGCCAACCATTGCGCCGAGAATCATGTCGCCGCTCGCACCGGCAAAACAGTCGAAGTAGAGAGTCTTCATGATCGAAACAGTGGCAGCACCTCGCCGGCTTTGCCTGTCAGCACTTCATCACAGAAGCTCGACAGCGGAGTGCGCTCCGGGTTCACTTCACAAACGTACGCGCCCGCGGCTTTGGCGATCTCAGGGAGTCCGGCTGCCGGATAGACCAGACCCGACGTGCCTATCACAAAACACAATTCGCAGTTCGAAGCGCGTTGCGCCGCTAGCTCAAACGCTCCGGGCGGCAACATCTCGCCAAACAGCACCACGTCAGGTCGCAAAAAGCTGCCGCACTCCAGGCACGCATCCGGACGCTTCGCATCGGATGCAATGTCGTGAAAGAACCTGCACACCGTACACTTCGCGCGCCAGATGTTGCCGTGAAGCTCAATTACGTCGCGCGAGCCCGCTTTCTGGTGCAGGCCATCGACATTCTGCGTAACCAGTGTGAACTCCGGAAAGAGTTCCTGCCAACGAGCAATCTCATAGTGTCCTTCATTCGGCAGGATTGCCTCGAGGAAGTTGCGTCGATAATCGAACCACTCCCAAACCGCCGGCAGATCGCGTTCGAGCATTTCCGCGGACGATATCACGTCGAACGGAATCCCCTTCCAAACCGCTGAAGTCCCGCCGCCGCGAAACGTCGGCACGCCCGATTCTGCCGAAACGCCCGCACCCGTCAGCACCAGCACGCGCTTCGCGCTGGCAAAGCGCTCTCTTAATTCCGCAGGAATCTGCATTGCCTCGCGATGGTAGCAGATATTGGGCGCCTCCTTGGAGTGCGGTGCCTTGGCACCGC
>DASVGE010000190.1:0-60069 GCA_036379695.1 Pyrinomonadaceae bacterium
GGGAAGATCTGGTTTGCTCTGGAAGTCGACAAAGTGCCGCCGAGTTACGTGTACATCGAAATAAACGATCGCAAGACCCCGACCAAGTACAAATCGAATCTGGCTGATACAACGCTCTAATCATCAACACACGAGGGACAATCATGGAAGAAGGTAAACGCTTCGTAGATTTCAATCTTAAAAACCAGGACGGCGAAACACGTAAGCTTGACGACTTCAAAGGTAAGTGGCTCGTCGTTTACGTCTATCCGAAGGACGACACACCCGGTTGCACGATCCAGGGTAAGTCGTTCACGGCAACCAAACAGGAATTTGACGACGCTAACATCGCCGTCGTCGGTGTCAGTGAAGACGACGTCGACTCGCACAAAAGCTTCTGCAACAAGTTTGGCTTCACGATCGATCTGCTTGCAGATCCGAACCACGAGTTCCTGCGGGCCGCAGGTGTGGATCAGAGTGAGTACAAGGGGACGATGTACTGGAATCGCACCAGTTTCGTCGTCGATCCCGAGGGCAACCTGCGCAAAACGTACCTGAAAGTAAATCCCGAGGGTCACGAGCGCATGCTGCTCAACGACATAAAAGCAATGCAGGCCTCGTCAGCTTCAGCATAAAGATGCTCGCTTACGTTTTTTGGCATTGGCCGCAGCCGCAGATCGAAACGGGCACGTACGTGGACCATCTGACCGAGTTTCATCGCACGCTCGCGGCCAATAAGCCCGACGGGTTTCGGGAGTCAGTAGTGTTTCGCATCAGTAACGCTAACTGGCTGAACACGGACGGCGACGCTTATGAAGAGTGGTACTTGCTCGACGACTCGGCGGCGATGGATCGACTCAACGAAGCCGCGGTAACGGGCGTTTGCGAAGTGCCACATAATCGTGTCGCGAGAGAAGCGGCGGACGGCACGGGTGGCTTGTACCGGTTGCGGGCCGGCAGCGAGGATCTGGCGCAGGCGAAATACGCGGCGTGGTTAAGTAAACCGAGCGGCGTTTCCTACAAAGATTTCTACGCCGGATTGGAGTCGATCACGTCTCAACCGGGAGTCGCACTATGGGGCCGCCAGATGACTCTTGGACCAACCACAGAATTCTGCATTCATAGCCCCACGCAAATTCAGGCCACGGATTCACACGGACTAGTACGGATCTACCCCTCGAGTTCTGCTATCAATGGACAGTGATCTGAGGCGGCGCGTATTCGGTCCTTTGGATCCGTGATCACTTCGCACTTAACCAGGCGATTCACAAACGGTTTTGGGGTGAAGACGTAGTCGAGTCTCACGTGCGGATCCCATGTGGGAAACGTGTAGCCTTTCACGTCGGGATGAAGCGTGCGGAAGCCATCGGCGTAACCGGCGTCGAGCACCGACTGAATCGACTCGCGTTGCAGCTTCCGGCCGCTAATCCAAATCAACGCGCGAATCCACGCGGGCAGGCGATGCAACTCCAGCACTTCTCCCGGCGCGAGCGTGTTGAAGTCTCCGACTAAAACGTGAAAACCGTCCTGGTGACGTTTGATCCCGTCGAGCAACGAACGGATCTCGCGCGTGCGCCTGCGTTCGTCCCACTTTGAAAAACGCGCACTGAGGTGCAAACCAAACACCCTCACCCCGCCTCCAGCCGGAACAATCTCGAGAAACGAATGCCGCGCACCAGCCGGGTAGTGCCACTCGTAATAATCCACTTGCTGGAGACTGAGAAAACCAATCGAATGATTACGTCGCGCGGCCCAGAACGGAAACTTCGTCGCTTCGGCGAGGCGTTCAATGACCACGGGATCCGTTGCTTCCTGAAAAACGACGAGGTCAGGAGCAGCGGCGACGATCGTTTCCGCCAGTGCTTGTTCCCGACCGCCTCCCCCAAAGCGGATGTTGTAACTGAGCAACCTAAGGGTCACGCATCTTCACCCGAAGGGACTACGACGTAGTAAGGCTCGCCGAACAACACGTCGCGGCCGTAAATAACCAGACTCGAGGTCGCTTGAAAATTTACCGGGCGCCCTACAAGTTTCTGTAACGACTCGCGCACCGGGTTCAAACTTGGGGCGATGTCCGGATCCTTGTCGCCCAGCGGTTTCGTATGCAATCCGGGGAGGTAAAAAGCGTCGGAGTTCCACGCTTCCATCACCTTGCTCCCGACCAAAGTCACATCGAGGTCGCTCGTCCCTTTACCTTTAGAATCGAAAGGCGTGCCGTCTTCGTGACGTTTGTTTGTGACCACACTGCCGCGCAGAACGATCCCGGTCCCTTCCGGAAGCGCCTGCTGTAGTTTTCGATAGAAGGCGATGAAGAGCCGCTCGTCACCTCCGAATGCAAGTGTCACGATGCGCGAGCGGATCTCGCTCTCGTCCATCTCATAAGCGTCTTTAGGCATAAAAATCCGTGTATGAAATCCGTGTAAATCCGTGGCTAAATATTCGACAGGGGGCTGCTAACGGGAGATCTCTTTCACTACTTCATAAAACTCGCGTGTGCCCTCGCGCACGTTCCTGACGGAGATGCGCTCGTTGTTGCCGTGCACGCCTTCATCTTCTTCGGGGGTGGTGTAAATCGGGGCCCAGCCATAAGCAGTGATGCCCAACTGGCGGTAGAGCTGGCTCTCAGTATAACCGCTCAACATCTTGGTGGTGATAACTGCTCCAGGATGTTTCTCTTTCGTCTTGCGAGCGATCAGCGAGAACAGTTCGGTATTGATCGGGGAACTATTGGGTGGCTTGAACCGGTTAATGTTTTCGATCTTGATCGATGGATCGGCGATCACTACGGTCAATGCCTTGAGAAAATCTTCAGGCGATTCGCCGGGCAACAGGCGAACATCGAGATTGCACGTGGCAGTGTTGGGGATAACGTTGGTCTGCTTGCTGCCGCTGAGCATCGTGATCGAGATCGTGTTGCGCACCAGAAAGTTGTACTCGCGTTGATTGGTAAGCGTCTTCGCGAAAGCGGGGTTCCTGAGCGACTCACGAATGTTTGCAAACTGTGAACGCCAGGGCTCCGGCTGCAACGGCGCAACGTCTTTGAAGAACTGTTCGACGGCGGGCAACAACTTTACCGGAGTCTCCCAATCCAGGATGCGGTTCATCGCGCGGATGAGACGATTGCTGGCTGAATCGGGTACTGGTCTCGATCCATGACCCGGCAGTCCAGTGGCCGTGAGTCGCAACCAAAACGGCGCTTTTTCGGCTACGTCTACGCCGACGATCTTTACTGAGCCGCCCTCGAGTGAATTGTCGCCACCCTCGGTCAACAGGTATTCGGCGTCTTTGAAGAGATGCGCTTTGTTGGCGATCATCCAGAGTGAGCCTTCGTCGTCCACTTCTTCGTCGGCGGTGCCGAGAAAGATCACATCGCGTGACAACGTTGCTCCTTCCTGCTTGAGCAGGATCATCGTCATCAGGTGAAACAGTCCCTCGCCTTTCATGTCGAGGGCGCCGCGACCCCAAATCGCGTCGTTCTTTATCACGCCGGAAAACGGATCGACTTCCCATGCGGTTGGTTCGGCAGTGACGACGTCCGTGTGGCTGAGAAGAATTATGGGACGCTTTGAGCCGTTGCCTTTGAGACGAGCGATGATGTTTGCGCGACCGGGTTTGTATTCGAAGATCTCGTTTTCGATGCCGTGCTGATCGAAGATCTTCTTGAAAAACCTGGCGGCTTCAATCTCGTTGCCGGGCGGGTTTGAAGTGTTGATGCGCAGGTACTGCTGCATCAACTCAACGGCCATGTCCTGATAACGCGGCCAATCGATCCTGCTTCCATTCTGCGCTCGGGCGATACCGTTCAGGAGAACGATACTCAGAGCTATCGTCAGTATCCGATTCATGAGTTTTTATATTAACATGCTCCCACACCAACGATGCGTCTCTTCCCCTCGCTTGTCATGTTGTGCGCCGCGTTTGCGGCAGGCATGATTAATTCTATTGCCGGGGGCGGGACCTTGCTCACGTTCCCCGTGCTGATCTGGCTCGGGCTCGATCCGAAAGTTGCGAATGCAACCAGCACGGTGGCGCTGTGGCCGGGACTCTTCGGTGGCCTGTTTGGTTACCGGAAGGAGCTCGAGAACAGTTCCACGATCCTGCTGCGTCTCGGCGTCACAAGCCTCATCGGAGGAGCGGTTGGCGCGTGGCTTTTGATTTTGACCCCATCACCACTTTTCGCGACCCTCGTTCCCTTCCTCATCCTGTTTGCCACGATCCTTTTCATGGGTCACGGCGAGATCAACAAGCGCCTGCGACTCGGTTCGCTCGAAGAAAGATCGACGGGCCTGTGGTGGACCGGCGCCATCATCTTTCAATTTTTTTCGGCGATGTACGGTGGTTACTTCGGCGCCGGCAATGGCATCCTCATGCTCGCCGCGCTGGGATTGCTCGGTCTCAACGACCTCCACCGTGCCAATGGCGTCAAGAATTTTCTCGGCATTTGCATCAACTGCATCGCGGTTTTAAGTTTCGCACTGGCCGGCCTGGTGGTTTGGGAAGACGCGCTCCTGATGGCAGTCGGCGCACTCGCGGGAGGATATTTTGGCGCGAACATGGCCGTGCGCATTGGGCAAAAGTGGGTGCGCAGGGGCATAGTGCTGATCGGTTTAATTATCTTCGTGGTGATGATCTGGAGGCTGCGCAGCTAAACTGAATGCACTTGCCACGTGAGTTTTACCTGCGCCCGGATGTCCTCACTGTCGCTCGAGATCTGCTCGGCAAACTCCTCGTCGTGCCGGGTCCAAACGGTGAGCGCGTCTCGGGAAAGATCGTGGAGGTTGAAGCTTATCGGGGGCCGGAAGATCGAGCTTCACACGCTTACGGCGGACGGCGAACGAACCGAACCGAGACGATGTACCAAAGCGGCGGCGTGGCGTACGTTTATTTCGTCTACGGGATGTATTACCAGTTCAATGTGGTCAGTGGCGTGGCGGACGTTCCGCACGCGATCCTGGTGCGCGCGCTGGAGCCGGTGGACGGTATCGAGATCATGAGGGCGCGCAGACATTCTCATCCGGACCACAATCTCACCAATGGTCCAGGCAAGCTCTGCATCGCGATGGGCATCGACCGTCAACTCAACGGCGCCGATCTGCAGGGTGACCGAGTCTGGCTGGAAGAGTTTGAAAACATAACTTCCCGCCGCATCGCCCGCGGTCCACGCATCGGCATCGACTACGCCCAGGAATGGATCGACAAACCCTGGCGCTTCTGGATCCGTGATAATCCGTTTGTCAGCAGGATCCGTTCAATCCGTGGTTAAAGAACAAACTTTATTGGCGCCGCGGTAATCTTCGTCACTGTCACCGGCTGACCTCTCAGGAATTCCATCATCCCATCCTTGATCTGCGGTGACGAGAGAAACAACGGATCCGAATGTACTGCACCTTCAATAATCATGTGCGTACTGTTTGTAAAACCCGTCCGATACTCCTCCGCGTTGCTCACCGGCGTGCGGGCATCCAGGGTCCCGCTGATAAACAACACCGGCACGTCCGAACGCACGGGCGAACGAAACGCATCCCCGAGATCCGGCGCCTTCCATTCCTCACAAATATCCGGAAAAGGAAAGTTAAAGAGGTCTTCCAACAACGTGCCCCTGGCTTCTTTCGCTATGCGCTCGCGGCGCGCGGCGGTCTGGCCGGACGCACAGTCGGTCAT
Organism: Pyrinomonadaceae bacterium; assembly: GCA_036379695.1. Taxonomy (GTDB): domain Bacteria; phylum Acidobacteriota; class Blastocatellia; order Pyrinomonadales; family Pyrinomonadaceae; genus PSRF01. The sequence continues at coordinate 5,641 of DASVGE010000190.1, forward strand.
AAACGCCATCGCCGATCCGAATACGCCTCGCGTTTGATTCAACCAAACCTGCGCCGGATTTGTGAAGTCGCCTTTCGCAGCACGATAGAACAAAGCGGGAAATCTCTCGCTGACGGTCGTACCGATGTTGCTCGCCACGATGAACTGCATCACAAACTTGTTCACGATCACTTTAACCTTCAGTTTAGTTCGTGGGTCGGTTATCTCGACGATTTCCGGTTGCGCGTCCAGACGATCAAAGACTGATTTCATCAGCCCCAGGAAGTCGGGTACGTCTTTGCCGATCTGCGGGTCGGTTTTGATGAGCGCCGCGAGATCTTCGAGGTGCTGCTGAATGTTGCTGGGGAGTTTGTATGTGTGATCCGGTCCTTCAATTCCGGCGAGGATGGCGCGATGGATACTCTGCGGATGCCTGCGTATCGCGGCAAACGCCAGGTGTGTGCCGTAGCTGATTGACCAGAGGCTGATCTTATTTGCGCCTAGCGCTTTCCGCAGGTCTTCGAGATCGTCGGCGCTTTCGTTGGTGTTGTAACCGTTGAGATCCACGCGCTGAACTTCGCGCCAGTAGCCCGCGCAATTGTGGGCGCTGGCGCGCAACTGTTCCATGACAGCCTGACGCGAAGGAGCCACATCGAGCGGCATTGCCAGGCGGTCATAGCAACTGAGGTTTGGTTTAGAGCGCCCGGTTCCACGCTGGTCAAACGCTATCACGTCTGCGATCTCACGCAGCGCCATGAATAGCGGAAAGCGTGAGCCCATCGCGGCGCCAATGCCGGTTCCGCCTGGACCACCGGCGAGATAGACGATCGGCGGTCCGGGATTCTTCGCGGTGCTTTTGAAACGCACAAACGCGAGCTCGATCAGGTTGCTTTCCGGATTGGATCGATTTTCCGGAACGAGTAGTGTCCCGAATTCGGCGTCTACCTTTTCCTTCTTTTCGTTTTCAAAGGTGTAGGGCTTGAGCTTCAGAGCTTTCTGCTGCGCGCTCGCCGGCGCCACGCAGAGCAGGAATGTTAGCAGTAACAAGACACACTTATAGTTATAGATAGACATACACGATGCCTCCTTTATCCGCAGATTACACAGATTAACAAGAGAATCGGTGTAATCTGTGGATGACCTTAACCTTCGATTTCAGAAATCGCCCAGGCTGCTTTGGCACTAACGCTGGGTTCGGCGTCGTTGAGTGCCTGTTTGAGAGAAGGAATGGCGTCGGCACTCGCGATCTCGCCCAGTGCCTCGGCGGCGCCGCGACGTACTTCAACCCGCGCGTCCGACAACAGCACGTTGCAAAGCGCTGTGACGGCCTGGTCGTCTTTCATTTCGCTCAGGGCCCAGACAGCGACTTGTCGAACGCGCCAATCGTCGTCTGCGAGCGCGGCGACGAGTCGCGTCAACGCGCGTTCGTCACGCAGTTCACCAATTGCGCGTGCGGCAGCCATGCGTACCCATGCGTCTGAATCACCCAGCAGGGTGATCAATTGCGGGACGGCGCCGGACCTTTCACCAGGCACCATGTTCGTCAACTCGCCGATGGCCCAGGCAGCATTTCGGCGCACGGTTGCGTTCGGGCTGTCGAGTTGTTGTGACAACGGTCCAAACGCCCGACGACCCATCGATGCCAGCGCGATAGCTGCCTGTTCTCCCGGTGATGGGTGTTTGAAGGTTTGCAGTGCGGGGCTCCAGCGGCCTGAGTCCCAACACGTCAGGGGCTGAGTTTTGGTGTCGTCGCCAAGCATCGCGACGAGCGACGGAATCGCGTTCACGTCTCCTTCTCTGCCGGCTTTGCAGGCTGACATGGCGCGCTCTTCGGCAGCGGAAGTATTGAGTTGAGGTTCAGGACGTGGCTGTGAAGAAGCGATAGCCGGTGCGACTGGCTCCTGCACCGCCGCGGGAAGATTCAGTCGCTGGACTGTTTGCGTCACTGCGGCGCGGGCCTGAGTTTGCAGTTCCAGCGAAAACATAGACAGCGACAGCGCCGACGCGCAAAGCATCGCAAGCGCAGCAAACATCGTCACTCGCGCCAGGCCGGGACCGATACGTCTATTGTTTCTCATGAGTCTCACAATCCTTTCCTCGAGAATCTTTCCGTCGAAAATGCTCAACATGAATGCTTGCGACGAGTACTGCCTTGAGACGTCTGCCGCCCAGAGCAACGAGCGCGCATAAACCTTCGGTGCGAGAACGTGTGTCGTGACGAGCTCATCGCAGGCGAGTTCGCGCGTGCGGTCGATCTGTCGCTTGATCAGAAATGTCAGCGGGTGAAACCAGATCGGGAGCGCGATAAGCTCGCAAAGCAGGTTGGTGAGGAAGTCTCTGCGCTTTACGTGCGCCATCTCGTGACCGATGACAGAGAGCAGCTTGGCGTCATCAGCGTCCGAGCAGAAAGCCGTGGGTAATACAATCAACGGGCGCACTGTGCCGATCGTGTACGGACCGCGCGCCTCCGTCGACGAAGCAACCGGCGCGTGTTTGACGTTCAGGAAGTTGCTACAACGATGCGCAAGGGCTTGGACTTCAGGAGCGATGCCGGTGCGGGTCGCAGTTTTGCGCAGTCTTTCTTTGCGTTGCCAGAACCGCGCGAGTCTTATTCCTCTTCCGCAGATGAGAAGTACGTAGACGAGCGAAAGAACCAGGACGCTGTTGGTCGAAGTGGTAACAGTCTTTCGTCGCGACGAGCCGACGTGGTCAACGGCTAACTCTCCTGAATCAACCACAACCGGCGCAATGTCAGGAACCGGAGCTGAAGATGTGGCTACCTGAAGCTTCGAAACCCATGGCGGCACAAAACGCGTCGCCGTCAGTAAGGGCACGACTAAACACGCCGCGAGAGCAACGATCCATAACGTGTGGCGATAGCGTGCGCCGGCATTCCTTAACAGCCACGCGCCCGCGGCCGCGATCGCAAAAATTACCGCGCTCTGCCAGAACGAATTCAAAACAAAATTCAGGACAAACTCGCTAGTCCTTAGCATTGCGCTCTTCCTTTTCGATCAACGCGTGTAGCTCCGCCAGCTTCTCAGGCGTCAGGTGTTTCTCCTGCAGCAGGTTCATCACCAGGCCTTCCGCCGAGCCGCCGAACAGGCGATCGATAAACTCGCGCACGGCGTGTCCCGTAAACTTTGTGCGACTCACGGCTGGTGTGTAGCTGTACGCCTTATCTTTAAGTGTCCTCTTAACTTTCTTCTTCCGGTGCAGCACCGTGAGCATCGTTTGCACGGTGGTATAAGCCAGTTCGCGCTTTAGCTCTCGTTGCACCACTTGGACCGTGGCGGGCCCCGTCTCCCAGAGCACCTGCATAATCTCCAGTTCCAGCGGAGTCATCTGTTCACTTTTACGACGCGGCATGCATTCATCTCCTAAGACTTTAGGCGGAGGATACAGAGACTGCCTCGGCCTGTCAACTAAAACTTTAGTTGGTCCACAAAAAGGCACAAAGCAGGGCCACAAAAGGCACAAAAACACAAAAGATTGGGATCCATTTTGTGTTTCTGTGCCTTTTGTGGCCCTGCTTTCTGCCTTTTTGTGGCCCTAATCGCTACCGTAACGAATTTCCATGTGGCGGATGCGATAGGCGGCGAGGATCAGTACCAGTAGCGTGACCCCGAGCATGCTCGGAATCCCGATATACGCAGGCGTCGGCTCTGCCACGACCGCGAATGGGCCTTCATAAATTTGCAAGGGCAACAGCGAGTTGAGATAGTGAATCACGCTGATCTTTTTCAGTAGCGGCGGGAGCAGGAAGTTGAGCCATTCCCAGCCGTAAAGCAGTACTGCCGGGATGATGGGATTACGAACAAACAGACCCACAACCAAAAAGAAAGCGCCGTAACCCACACACGCGAGCATCGTGATCCCCGCATACGTAAGGAGATGCGACCAACCGCGACCATCGGTGAAGAAGCGCACGCTCTGCGAGTAAACGTGCGGGAAGTAAAGCAGAAGCATGGCGAGAACGGTGGTCGTCGTGAAAAGAATCATCGAGGTCACCAAACCCGAAATATATTTTCCGACCACCAGCACTTCTCGCTTCACCGCACTCAGAAAGTAATAGTGCAGACTCCGATCCACGATCTCGCCGCGAAACAGATTCATGAAGATCCACGCAGACCCGAAGAACACGACCGTGCGCAGAATCAAACCGTTGTACATGTTTGCGAAGACCAGGCTGTAGTTATTGAAGTCTTGCCACTCCCGGCCCGGCGGTGTAAAAGGCGCGAGGATCACGAGGGGTAAGAGCGGCAACAGCGCGATCAGGTAAATCAGTATCGAGCGCCGGCTGAGAAAGTTCTTCTCGAGCTCCATGCGAAATATCGCGCCGATCTGGCGGAGCCAAAGACCCCAGTTACCTGATTTGTGGGGAACTGCTTCAACCGCAGCACTCATGCGCTTCCTCCCGACGTTCCTATCAAGTACTGGTACACGGCGCTGAGGTCGTCATCGACTGGCGCCACCGTCTCGACGTTCAGTTCACCCTCAGCCACGGCGCGATTCAACATCAGGTAGAACCGATCGGCATCGCGCGTTTTCACAAACAGCCCGCGGCGGTCCTCATGCAGTTTCGCTTCGACCACGTGGTTCTGTTCAAAAACATACGAAGCAAGTTTCCCCGGTTGATCGCAGCGAATCAGGATTTGCATGGGGTGCTCTTCCATCTCATCGCGGACGCCGTGAATGTTTCCTTCAGCAACAATGTAACCGTTGTTCAGTAGCACCACACGGTCGGACATCATGTCGACCTCATGCAGGATGTGCGAAGAGATGATCAGATGAAGTCCGTCAGCAGCGAGCTTGCGAAACAGTGCGATCGTTTCGGCGCGCACCATCGGATCGAGACCGTTGAGTGGCTCATCGAGAATCAGGACAGCGGGCTCATGGGCGATTGATTGCGCCAGCCGGATACGTTGTCGCATTCCCTTGCTGTAAGCCGCGACCTTCCGATCGGCGGCGTCCAGGAGATTCACGCGTTCCAGCGCCACCTGGCTCAGCTCGTTTGCTCGCTTGCGATCGTAACCATGGACCATGAGAAACGAGTTGATAAACTCTCGTCCGGTCACGCCCCTCGGGAAAGAGTCAAACTGCGTGCAGTAACCAACTTTGCGGAACAGTTGTTCTGGTTGATCCGTCGGAATTCCCAACAACGTAATCGAGCCACGCGTAGGTCGCAAGAGTCCCGTCATCAAGTTCATCAACGTGGACTTCCCTGCTCCATTCGGCCCGACGAGACTCGTAATTCCCGGCGCAATCTGGATATTGATTCGATTCACTCCGAGTATCTGGCCATAGAACTTGGAGACATTGTCGAAGATGATGAGTTGATTGGAAGAACTCATTTGACGACCTCGTAAGCCTTCACTTTCCACGACAACAAAGCCAGGCAGATCACGCAAACGAGAAACAGCGCGGCCCACGAACACCAAAGCGGCGGTTCCACCAACGGAATTTCGATTATGTCGTCGTTGAAGTCTCTAATCGCAATGGTCTGCGAGACCCGCTCAAACAAACCGAATAGACCATCGGTCACACTTCTCATGAGCGAGGCGAGGCTAAGAAGGCTTCCCCAACGGGTTCTAAACACAAAATTAATAAATTCTGCAAATGCCGACGGAATGATGAACAGGCCGAGCAGGAGGCCGCTCGCGACCACACGCCATTTCACCAGTGCCGAGATGGTCTGCGTCAACAATGCGAGCAGAAGTATCCAAACGACACTCGCGATAAATATCGCACTCCCGATCCAGAGGTTCTCCTTGAACCAAGCGAACCCTTGTAAATACGACTGAAATAAAAAGAGCAGCAGTTGAGGCATCCAGGTGATCGCCGATAACAGGATGAGGATCACCGACATCTTCCCCATCACGTACTCGGTGCGCGAAAACGGACGGCAGAGATAAAGCGGCAACGCGTTGTTACGCAGGTCTCGCGCAACCAACGGCGGCCCAAGAAGCAGTGCCAAAAAGAACGCGAAGAATCCCTGCACAATCGTAAAGAATCTGAAGAATGAATTGTCAATCGGGATCAGGTCGCGCACAGAAGCCTGCATGATTGTGAGCGCGGTGTAGTTGTGATGCAGGTAGATGAAGATGGCTTCCACCAGCAGCGGCAGAAAGCAGATCACAAAAAACGCGGTGAACAGTTTGGAACTGAAGATCGACTCGTACGCATGCCGCGGGATGATCAGAAACCGACTCCATTCGGGCGTCAGCCTGCCGGCATAGCGCTTATACGTCTGTTCATAAACCGCCATAGCCGTTCTCCATTGCCTTCAAAAAGATATCTTCCAGAGAATCGCGTTTGTAACTCAAACGACGGAGCTGCACCTGTTCCTGATCGGCCAGGCGATATAGATCTCGCACCTCGACACCCTCCTGCAAAACGATCTTCAGTCGATGATCGCTCGATATCGCATACTCGCAACCGAGCTTCGCAAGTGCTTTGACAAACTTTTCCTGATCGCCACGCGTCTCGAGCATCAGGAACTTGCGGTTCGACTTTCTTTCTTCCTCGAGGTTGCAATACACCGCGATCTGGCCGTCCTTGAGGATCAGGATCTCGTCGCAGCACTCCTCGACGTCGACCAGCAAGTGCGACGAGAGCACGATGTGCGCCTGACCGCTGTCACGAATCTCGCGTATCAGTTTGATCATGCGCAGGCGCGCCGGTGGATCGAGTCCGTTTGTCGGTTCGTCGAGAAAGATCAGCTTTGGACCATGAACGATCGCCTGCGCGAGCTTGGCGAGTTGTTTCATACCGAGCGAGTAGGTTTCGAGGCGACGATAGCGCGACTCGCCGAGACCCACGTAGAAGAGTGCTTCGTGGGCGCGTTCGAGTGCGGCATCGGGCGGCAGGCCTGACAGTTCACCCATCAAGCGGACGAAGTGAACGGCGCTCATCTTGGCGATGAACGAATCACGCTCGGGCATGTAGCCGATCAACGAGCGGATCTTTTTGGCTTCGTCGGAAATGTCCATCCCGAAGATCTGCGCAGTGCCGGAAGTAGGTTGATGAAATCCGAGCAGCGTGTGTATGAGCGTGGTCTTGCCGGCGCCGTTGGGACCGAGCAGGCCGATCGCCTTGCCACGCAGATCGCCGCGCAGGTTCTTCAGTATCTGCCTGCGGCCAAAAGAAACGCTGAGGCCATGCAGGTCGATTACGGGAGGCTCGATGAGAGCCGCTTGAGCTGTAATCGGTTCTTCTCGAACCGAAGCGGGAAGTGCCATACTCTTTTTATAGCGCTGCGTCCTGATAATTCCAAACGAATCCGAGTCCGAAGACTGTACCCATTAGCAGAAAAGCGACAATGCATGCTAACGCATCGGAGGGCGCTAAAGTTCTGCCTATCGCAAGAAACTCGATCAGGAATACAGGTGTGTTGAGTACGACAGCGGAAGCAAGAGGAAAGAGCAGCGCTGGCTTACAACCACCCATGCGTTGACGCAACCATGAGAGGGAGGGTGCATAGGCCAGGGAGAACAACAGCGCTGCCATAATCATCGAGGTGACTGTGGCGCTGAGAGCTTCACCATCGACGACAAAAAACTTCGACATGATGAGCAACACGCCAAACAGCCAGGAGACGAGGGAGATTGCTACGAGCTTCATTTCGTAATGCCTTTGTGCCTCTTTGGAGTGCGGTGCCTTGGCACCGCTTTGGTCCTGCTTCATGTTGACTAGGCCAATGCGGTACCAAGGCACCGCACTCCAAGGAGGCGCCCCATTAGTTCATCGTCTACTTACTTCTTGCCGCCCATTCCTCGCTGGATGATGTTTTGCATCTCGAGCGCGTTGGGCATTCCGAGGAGCGTGGCTGGGCTTAATCCGAATGGGCCACCTTCGGTGTTTGCTGCGAACGTGATGCTGTCGCCTTGTGCGTAAGCATAAGCCAGCGTCGGTTTCATATCGGCAGCAATTGCTTTCATCGCCTGCTGTGGACCACTCGGCAGATTGTCAGCCGCGCCGCTCAGTCCCGCCGGCACGAGGCCGCCGATGTTGTGATAGAAGACCGCCGAGAAGTTGGCGTTACCATCAGCCGGCAAGCCTGCCGTGAACTTCGCCGAACGCAGCAGTGACAAACCGTTCTCACGCGCTGTCACAGACCTCTCGACCAATGCCCTGCTCGGTCCAACGATCATGTAGCCGTTGGTGTAGGTGTAGTTCACTTCGAGGAACCCGAAGTCCTTCGAGCGCAGCGTGTAGTACCTGCGACCGCCCATGTCGGACTGTTCCCAGGCCAGGCTGCCTTTACCAAACTTCGCCGCCTCTTTATTCACTTCACCAACCACGCGCTCGAGCGTCTGTTGCAAGTGCGCCGGATCGTTAACTTCAAACACCAGCTTCCATGAAGGTGTCGGAAGCAATGGTCCATCAATCGCGAAAGCAAACTCTCCTCCCAATGGCGCGGCGATATCGTTGCGAATGTCGAGACCACGCTCCGATTGCTGTTTCTCGAGGGTCTTGCGCAATTCAGGCGATACCGTGTCCAAAACGCCGAGCAGCTCATCGACCAGTGACACCGGATTCTTGACTACGAAACCGGCCACGACATTCGCGTCAGGCGAGATGTACTCCAGCGAGCCCATCGGTCCGGGAGCAGCCAGCCACGAAGGAATGCCACGCTGCGCGTCGTTGAACGAAAGCGAGGCTTGCGTGTGCGTCTTTCCGTTGCTGTCTTTCTGATCCAGCACGAAGTACTTCACACTCAGAAGGCCCAGCTTGTTCAAAGCATTCTCCTGCTTTGCAGCATCCGGCGCCTTGGCGCGTTCCGCCTTCGTTTTTTCGACAACCTTCTCGAGGTTTGCAGCTACGAGCAACCCCGCGCCTTCCTGATAGACCTGCGCGATGCGGTTGTGGAACGCAGTCGACTTGAAGCTGCTCATGTTTCCGTTGCCGATAGCCATCGCGAGACTCTGAAGCTGTTGCAACTTCGGACTCGCGGCCATCAAGTTGTCCTGAATCCAGATGTACAGTTTTTCCTTGCTGTCGGCAGACTGTGGAGTCGCAGACGCCGGATTCTCGATAAACTCGATCTCGGGACGGCCTTTCTTCTCGTTCGCGTACTTCGCGATCTCCTGTTCGATAAACTGCCTGAACCCCTGGGAGTTCTTCAGTTCTGCGAGTACCAGCGGATCGTTCGGTTCGCCCTTCTCATCCATCGAGACTGACACCGCAATCTCATCACCCAGATAAGAACCAAACTGTCGAATCGTCTCAACAACCTGGTCCATGTTCTGCGCCCTGCCTGACTGCTCCTTCTCCCACCACTGACGCAGCGCCGGGTTCTGGCTCATGCGTTCCTGAATAACGCGATGCGACTCAACAATCGAATCGGCGAGATTCGGTAACGCCGCGTAAACGACCGTGCCCTCCGGCATCAAGTCGAGCAGGTGCGTCGAATTGCGCACGCCGGGTTGCTGAACTTTATTCAATTCACTCTTGAGCGCCGCCAGCCCACTCAACACCGCCGCGTATCGATCTGCATTGCGACTCCAGGAGACTTCGTCTTTCACCGGAATCATCGCAATCGCGGGATTGGTTGTAGCTTGATCGCCAGGCTTAAGCACACGTTCACTCGACGCGTGATTTAGTTTTACCTCGCCTTCGATCACGGAGACTCGCGAGCCCTTCGTGCCGTTGTTCACCGAGAAGACGGTGCCCGTCACGGAAACGAGCGAATCAGCAGTCTCGACAAACAACTGCCCGTCTTTCTGTTTGGCTGCTTCGACGACGATGCTGCCGCGATTGAGGTGAATGGTTGTTCCGCTGCTCGACTTCGTCAGATACAGCTCCGAGCGATCCTTCATTTCGATCAACGAACCATCGCTCAAACGAACAACCGCGCGACCGTCTTTCGCGGTGCGCACCTTCTCACCCTGTTGCAGCTTGGCGCCACTGTTGACGTGCGCTGTCTGCGTGTCGGCGATCTGGTAAACCGATCCTTCGGCAGCCTGGACGGTGGCTTCGAACCCATACGGCCAGAACTTTTGCACAAACGGAACGGCCAGCAAACCGAGACCGATGACGAGCGCCGCCGCAATGCCCCAGCGCATAACCACCGGTTGAATCGAGAAACGCGGCTTGCTTGCAGCGGGCATGACGTTGACCGAGCGCTTCGCGCGCGCTTCGTTCATCGCTCTGCGGCAGGGGATGCACTCGTGCGTGTGATCCACCAGCAACAGCGACCGCGCTTCGGAAAGTTTGCCTGCCAGGTGCGCAGGAATCAGTGACTGAAAGTCTTTACAACCTTCAATCTGGTTGACGGTGGGCAACTGAAATTCCGTCTCACCGGCTGCAGCCGAGACACGCGCCCAAACACGGTCTGCCGCTGCTGAAACTGCTGCCGAATCGACCTTTTCGTTGCGAATCTCGGCAGTAACTTTGTCGAGGATCTGCTCTTTCTTATTCATGATGTTTCTCCAGATAGTGCCCAATCTCTTTTTTCAGTTTCGTACGCGCACGATGGAGGACAACACCGACCACCATCGGCGAAGTTTTCATAAGAGTCGCGATTTCCTTGTTGTCAAAACCTTCGTAATAACGCAAAACAAACATCTCGCCGGCAGTCTTTCCGAGCCGTGCGACAGCCTCGCGCACGAGGGCGCGCAACTCGCTGTCAGCGTGGACGGCTTCGGGACTGCGATACGTGCTGGGTATGGAATCGACTTCGCTTTCGTCGAGTGCCACGGCTTTTGAGCGCGTGCGACTGCGAAGCAGATCGAGGGAGGCATTAATGGCTGCGCGGGATAGATAAGCCTCAGGATTTTGGGACCAGTCGTAATCGTCCTGGCCTTTAATCAACCGCAGAAAGACGGTTTGGAGCACGTCTTCGGCGTCGGCGGCACTGCCCGTAATACGTTGAGCGGTCCGAAAAACTCGGCCGTGATGTGCCTGGAAAAGGTTTTCCAGCTCGCTAGCGGGTTGATTCTTCACTAATCGCAAGGGTTTAAGTGCTGCCTGCAAGAGTTGTTTCTCCTTCGTCTACATCCTGATAAACGAAGGGTTTAAGGGATTATTAACACCCGTGGCAGCAGATTTTTGAGAGTTTAGTGCGGAATCGCCCGCTCGGCGATAGTTATTTTGCTAAAGCTATTTGTTTCAACGGCAACCCCCGCAGCCTCTTCAGCGTTTGAGTCGTCGGATCAACTACCAAGCCATGCGACTCCAGAGCTATTACTCCGAGTATCGGTTCAGAATTGTCCGGCCCAAAGATAACTCGCGAGGTCATAGTTTCGCCCATAAACGACAACTCAGCATAACCAATGTCATACTCCTCGAGTTCGCCGTTAGCGAGCTCATAAATCTTTTTGCCGGTAGGCTTGATACCAATTCTATTCAACTCGTTCGCCGGGACCATTGAGTCGGTCGCTCCCGTATCAACAAGGAAACTTGCGTTAAATTCATCGCTAGAATCGCGATTGCGTAATTTGACGGCAACATGTGTGAGGCCCATTTTGCATTCTCCTGGAAGTTTTCGAGGTCTTAACAACATATGCGCACAGTTTACATCATGCGCAGATGAGAGTAAAGCGTCCGTATGCGCTTTCGCGCTTCGGCGGCTTCCTTAGTTTTAGGATGGCGGCGGATCAGCTCGCGCCAGGCGGCGCCGTCGTAGTGAAAGCGTTTGGTTGATTTGTCGAAGACGAAGCCAACGCGCTGGCGATTGTAGCGATCGAGACCGGTGTGATTGAGGTAGTAGCTGAATTCCGGCGCCTCGCCCAGTCCTTCTCTTAGTCGTCTCGCGGCGTCGGTAGACAATTTACCAGCGACTTCTTCCGCCGTATCGCCGAGCAGCAATAGCACTTCGGGACGCAGCGGTGACCGCGGAAAGTAGTCCAGAAAGATTCGTGCGCGCGCGATGCGATCGAATCCGTTTGAAGCTCGTATCAAACGCAACAGCCGCTGATCGTCTCCAGCGCGTGAAGGCGAAGCGACGGCTTCACGTTGAATCCATCCCTGCGTGCGGCTCGTAACGTTCACCAGAAAGAACACGATCCCGTCAGAACTCGCTTGCGTGGATCTCACCGCAACCAGCCGCCCGCGACCTAGCCGGCGCACGAGTCTTCCGTTGAGCTGCGGTGTCACACGAAGCGCAGCCAGCCGTTCATCCACAACAACCGCCAGACGCCCTCCAACCGGCGGCTTTCTTTTCTGCGCTGTAACGATGATCTGAGGAAAGATAATGAGAAGCAGGCAAAGCGTGAGCTTGTGAGGAATCATATTGGTTCTCCAATCGTGAGGTATTTATAGATCCTATATAGGACCAATTGGACCTATATTAATCTAACTTGCCTAAACCGCGGCTATTCTCTCGCGAAACTGCGCGTGATGGAAATGGCAAATCGCAACCGCCAACGCATCCGCCGCATCATGAGGCGACGGCACACTCTTCAGCTTCAGCAGCAACCGCACCATCTCCTGCACCTGGTGCTTCTCCGCATTCCCATATCCAACCACCGTCTGCTTGATCAGCCGCGGTGAGTACTCGTGAATATCCAGCGCCGCGCGCTCCGCCACCAGCAACACCACGCCACGCACCTGCCCCAGCTTCATGCTGACCTTGACGTTGGTCGCAAGAAACGCATCTTCAAGCGCGCACGCTTCAGGTTGATGCTGCGCAATCACTTCTTCCAACCCGTTACACATCCGCAACAGCCGCTCCGAAAACCTCAAGCTCGACGGCGCGCGAACTGAACCAAACGCGACCAGCGAATAACGGCGCCCGTCGCCTTCGACAACGCCCCAACCCGTCGTCTGGCTTCCTGGATCGATTCCTAATACGCGCATGGCGCGAAAGTATAACCCCAGCACAAAGGTCAAAACCACAACTTCGTGATATTCTGAGTCATCCCCTCTAATTCCCCCTGCTTGTGTGTGTGTGTGTGTGTAGACAATTCAAACCCGTTTCATGAGTGAGTTCTTAGAATCGCTGGTTTCACTGATCCGCAAGCCAACGGGCTATGCTGATGAGAAACCATTCCAGGCAGAGTTCTTCAGCGTCGAACGTCTCGAGCAGTACGCACAGACGCTCGCAGCCCAACACAAAACGATCACCCGCAAAGGTCGCGCCCTACTACTACCGCGCCTCGAAGACAACGGCCGCAAACTCGAATCCGCCTATAAGGCACTCGTCGAAGCACTGCGCGAAGGCCGCGCGATTTCTCCCGCCGCGGAATGGTTGGTCGACAACTATCACATCGTCGAAGAACAACTACGCGAAATTCGCCAGGATCTACCAAAGAGCTACTACCACGAACTGCCAAAACTCGCCGATGGTGAACTGCAAGGCTTTCCGCGAATCTACTCAGTCGCCGTCGAACTGATCGCGCACACTGACTCGCGTCTCGACACAAACACGCTGCAACGATTTATCCGCGCCTATCAAACCGTCGCGCCGCTCTCGATCGGTGAACTGTGGGCCGTCGCCATCACCCTGCGTCTCGCCCTCGTGGAAAACCTGCGCCGCCTCGCCATCACGATCGCCCGCGCGCGCGCAGAACGCGAAGATGCCGACAAACTCGCAGACAAACTGCTCGAGCTCGCCTCGCTTCAACCCGCGGGCGTCATGCCGGCCTTGATCGAGCGACTCGGCAAACGAGAAGAACTACCACAGACGTTTGTGGTCCAACTCGTACAACGACTGCGCGAACAGCATCCCTCCGTGGTACCGGTAATGGATTGGATCGAAAAGCAACTGGCAAAGCAAGGCATCAGCGTCGAGCAGATAATTCACGCCGAACACCAACGCCAGGCAGCCGCACAGGTCACAGTCGGAAACATCATCACCAGCATGCGTCTCCTCTCCACGCTCGACTGGAACGACTTCTTCGAAAAAGTCAGTTTGATCGAGCCGCTGCTAGGCAAAGAACCGGCGGGCGTCTATTCGCGGATGGAGTTTGCCTCGCGCGATCGCTACCGGCACGTCGTCGAACGTATCAGCAAACGCACGCGCGCAAGCGAGCTCCAAATCGCGGAAGCAGCGGTCAAGCTCGCCGCGCAAACAAAAGAAGACTCGGGTCCGAAAAAACACGTCGGCTATTTCCTGATCGACGATGGTCTGACTCTGCTCGAAAACAACTTCCGCTATCAACCACGGCCCGGCGAACGCCTGCGTCGCTTTCTGCTGCGACACTCCACCGGCACATACCTCGGCACACTCACGTTACTGACACTACTGATCATGAGTCTGCTGCTTTACACGATGTATGCCCATGGCGCCGCTTGGCCGTTGCTGGTCGTGACCGCAGTGCTCGCGCTGATTCCCGCAAGCGATCTGGCCCTCACTGTACTCAACTGGGATCTCACGCACTTCTTTCCGCCACGTTTGCTGCCGCGCATGGACACCGCCGACGGCATCCCAGCCGAAGCGGCGACCTTCGTCGTCGTCCCGACGATCTTCCTGAGTGAGTCGCAGGTTCACGAACTGGTGGAACGACTCGAGGTGCATTACCTGGCCAATCAGGTCGAACACCTTTACTTCGCGCTACTGGGCGACTTTCCCGACGCCGCTTCAGAAGAGACGCCGGCTGACTCAAACCTCCTCGCCATCGCGCTAAGCGGCATTGACGCACTGAATCGCCGTCACGGCAACGAGCGATTTCATCTTTTCCACCGGCGGCGACAGTGGAACCCCGGCGAGAACAAGTGGATGGGTTGGGAACGAAAACGCGGCAAACTCGAGGAGTTCAATCGCCTGCTGCGCGGCGCAATGGACACCAGCTTCTACGTGTGCACCGCCGGCGACGCGCTACTGAGATCGATCCGTTACGTCATAACACTCGACTCCGACACTCAACTGCCGCGCGACGTCGCGCGCAAGCTCGTCGGCGCCGCAATCCACCCGCTCAATCAACCCGGCATCGATCCGGCAACGAACCGCGTCACGTTTGGTTACGGAATCCTGCAGCCACGCGTGAGCATCTCGCTCGCCAGTGCGTCGTGTTCAAAGTTTGTGCAGATCTTCTCCGGCTACACCGGCATCGATCCGTATACCACCGCAGTCTCCGACGTTTACCAGGACTTCTTCGGCGAAGGAAACTTCACCGGCAAAGGCCTCTATCACGTCGACGCCTTTCAACAAACACTCGATAACCGTGTCCCGCCGAATTCACTGCTGAGTCACGATCTGTTTGAGAGTTTGTTTGCGCGCGCAGCGCTGACCACCGACATCGAGCTACTCGACGACTATCCCGCTTCGTACGAAGGTTACGCCAAGCGCTCGCATCGCTGGACGCGCGGCGATTGGCAGATCCTGCGCTGGCTCTTTCCCAGGGTGCCTGATGGCGAGGGCCGAAAAGTGCGGAACGTGCTGCCGCTCGCGGCGCGCTGGAAGATCCTCGACAATCTTCGTCGCAGTCTGGTCGCGCCTTTGTTGTTCCTGTGGCTCGTTGCTTCATGCGCGCTGTTTCCCGGCCCGCCGTGGCTTTGGGCCCTCTTCGTTTTTCTGGTCATCGCGTTTCCTGTCCAGTTGCACGTCACCACGGGTCTGCTGATGCACCCGCGCGGCATTCCCTGGACCAGCCATTTCTGGAGTGTCTGGGGCGACTTTCGTACCAACCTCGCGCAAATAGCATTGTCGTTTGTTTTCCTGGTGCACCAGGCGTGGCTGATGTCCGACGCGATTATTCGCGCGCTCTACCGGCAACTGGTCTCGCGCAAGAAGCTGCTCGAATGGGTGTCAGCAGCTGAAGCAGAAACCAAGGCGCGCAACACTCTCGGATCGTTCGTGCGCTTCATGTGGCCTGCTCCGGTGCTTGCGTTGGCTGCACTCGGACTAACGCTGGGTTTCAAACCGTCAGGCGTGCCTGTGATGGGACCACTCGTCCTGATCTGGCTAATCTCGCCATTGATTGCCTACTGGGTCAGCAAACCGCGACCAGCCGAACGAAAACAGTTGAACGCGGAAGACACGTCGTTCGCGCGGGTGATCGCACGCCGCACCTGGCGCTTCTTCGAAACCTTTGTGGGCGCGGAAGACAACTGGCTGCCCCCCGATAACTTCCAGGAAGATCCGGCGCCCGTCATCGCACATCGTACGTCACCAACAAACATCGGCTTGTTACTGCTGGCGACGTCATCAGCGCGCGATCTCGGTTACGTCGGCCAACTGGAATTCGTCGAACGCGAAGAACTGACGTTTACCACGATGGGCAAGTTGGGCCGCCTGCACGGTCACTTCTTCAACTGGTACGACACTAAAACTCTCGAGCCACTACTGCCGCAATACATCTCGACCGTTGACAGCGGCAACCTCGCGGGACACCTGCTCGCGGTCAAGCAAGCCTGCATCGAGTTTCCCGACAAGAGCCTGTTTGACGACAGCGTCATCGAGGGACTTACGGACACAATCGACGCAATCGCCACGGAAGTCTCGACGCTCGGCAGTTTTCGACAACGAACCGAGGTCGTGACAGTAAGACAGTTGCAGGACGAGATCTCCGCCTGCCGTCAATTGCTGAAGGTCGAGCTCGGCGAGAACCTCCAGCAATGGATCATGCTCTTTGACTCTCTCGCCCGTCGCGCTTCTGAGATCGAAGACATCGTCAACGCTTTGGCCCACGAGCACGGCGAAGTCAGTTTCAAGGAGTTGCGCTGGTGGGTTGGAGCGCTGCAACACCAGGTCAGTTCTTCTCGCAGAGACACGGAAGCGCTCACGAACTGGGGTCGTTTACTGCCTTTGGTGGAATCCGAAATCGGCGACACCGACAACGACTGGACGCGGATCCTCAAACTACTCCAGCGCGTTCCGACACTCGCGGAGATCCCCCAACTCTGCGATCGAGCGTTGGTCCAACTCGCAGCCATGCAGGAGCACATCGCGCCGGCTCTGGCACAAACCGCAGCACGACTCACCAAAGCACTCGAACATTCAGCCGGCGCTTCAGCCGACACGCTCTCGCGTCTGAGCCGTCTCGCACGACGCTGCGATCAGATCGTTGAGGAAATGGACTTCTCGTTTCTTTTCGACGTCGAACGCAAGCTATTCACAATCGGTTACAACGTCACCGCCTCGCGCGCAGACGACTCTTACTACGATCTGCTCGCTACCGAAGCG
Organism: Pyrinomonadaceae bacterium; assembly: GCA_036379695.1. GTDB lineage: Bacteria > Acidobacteriota > Blastocatellia > Pyrinomonadales > Pyrinomonadaceae > PSRF01. Next base: position 22,688 of record DASVGE010000190.1, read on the forward strand.
CGTCTCGCGAGCTTCGTCGGTATCGCTAAAGGCGACGTGCCGCAACAACACTGGTTCCGCATGGGCCGCGCGCTCACGAAAGTTGACGGCGGGCGCGCGTTGATCTCATGGACCGGGACGATGTTCGAATACCTGATGCCGCTGCTGGTGATGAAGAATTATCCGGCGACGTTGTTATCCGAGACTTACCGCACCATCGTCGAACGCCAGATCGAATACGGCGAGGAGCGCGGCGTGCCGTGGGGCATCTCGGAAGCGGCTTACAACGTGCGCGATCTTCATCTCAACTACCAGTACGGACCATTCGGCGTTCCCGGTCTCGGCTTGAAGCGCGGCTTGATCGAGGATCTCGTGGTCGCGCCCTATGCAACGATGCTGGCGCTGAGTGTCGATCCCACCGCGGCGATGGACAATCTGCGACGTCTGCAAAAAGAGGGCGCATTTGGTCCATACGGCTTCTACGAATCGATCGACTACACCGCGGAGCGACTGCCGGAAGGTCAGAAGTCAGTCTTGATTCGCGCCTTCATGACGCACCACCAGGGAATGAGCCTGGTTTCACTGGCCAACATTCTCAAGGAAGACCTTGGTCCCAGACGTTTTCACTCCGATCCCGTCGTACAAGCGACTGAATTGCTCTTGCAGGAGCGCATCCCCGTCGGCGTGCCCGCGGCCCATCCGCGCGCCGAAGAAGTTCTGACCGGACGTGTAATCCAGACAATGCCGGGCATGATCACACGTGTTTACGAATCGGCAGATATGTCGACACCGCGGACGCAGCTACTCTCGAACGGCACCTACAACGTGATGATCACGACCGCAGGCTCCGGTTATTCACGCTGCGAAGGCAACGCAGTCACGCGCTGGCGCGAAGACGTGACCCGAGACAACTACGGCGCATTTATCTACCTGCGTGACGTGCGCAGCGGCGCGGTCTGGTCTGCCGGGCATCAACCCGTGCGCCGGCGACCGCAGTCGTATCACGTTGCTTTCTCCGAAGACAAAGCCGATTTCCGCCGTCTTGATTCCGGTATCTCGACGCGCATGGAAGTGGTTGTCTCAGCCGAGGACAACGCCGAAGTGCGCCGTATCTCTCTGACGAACCACACTTCGCGCACTCGCGAGATCGAGTTGACCAGTTTCGCGGAAGTCGTACTCAACACGCCCGACGCCGACGCAGCGCACCAGGCTTTCAGCAATCTCTTCGTCGAGACGGAGTTCTTTGCCGGCGAGAATGCCATCCTCGCTCACCGGCGCCTGCGTTCTGCCGAAGACAAACCGATCTGGGGCGTTCACGTCGTCGTTGCCGAAGGTGATCTGGTGGGCGCGGTGCAATACGAAACCGATCGCGGCCGCTTCCTCGGGCGCGGACGAACGGCGAGCAATCCGATCGCGGTCATGGAAGATCGCCCGCTTTCAAACACGACCGGAGCCGTGCTCGATCCGGTTTTCAGTCTGCGGCGCCGCGTGAGAATTCAGCCGAATCAAACGGTGCGGTTTGCGTTCAGCACGGCCGTGGCGCACTCGCGCGAGGAGGCAATGGCGCTGGCGGACAAGTATCACGATCCGAGCATCTTCGAGCGCGAACTGCGGCTGGCGTGGACCAAGGCGCAGGTCGAGATGAGTCACCTCAAAATCGACGCGGAAGAAGCCCATCTCTTCCAACGTCTGGCGGCGCGCATAGTATATTCCGATCCTTCACTACGCCCGCGCCCGCACGTGCTCTCACTCAACACCAAAGCACAATCGAGCCTCTGGGCTTACGGTATCAGCGGCGACCTGCCGATCGTCGTCGTCAGGATCAGCAAAGCCGATGACGTGAGAACCGTGAGGAAACTCGTGCGCGGCCACGAGTACCTGCACTTCAAAGGTCTCAAGAGCGATCTGGTAATTCTCAACGACACGCCAACCAGCTATCTCCAGTTGCTGCACCAGGAACTCGAAACGATCGTGCGCACCAGTGGTCTGCAAGGGTTACAGGACAAACCCGGTGGAGTTTACCTGCGACGGGCAGATCAGATGCCGGAAGCGGATCGCATTCTGCTACACGCCGTGGCGCGCGTCGTGATCGTTTCTGAACGTGGCTCGTTCGAGGATCAGATCGAGCGGAAGCGCGTGGAAGAACCTTTGCCACCTGCTTTTGTGCCGCGACTGCCTTCGCAAACTTATCCTGAACTGACGGTACCGCCGCCAGATCTCGCGTTCTTCAACGGGCTGGGTGGTTTTCACCAGGGCGGTCGCGAATACGTCACGTTGCTGGGCGCAGAACAGTGGACGCCCGCGCCTTGGTCCAACGTGATCGGCAATTCAGTTGAATTTGGATTTCAGATAACGGAAACGGGCGGCGGGTGTACCTGGTCGCTCAACAGCCGCGAGAACCGTCTCACGCCGTGGTCCAACGACGCCGTCAGCGATCCGCCGGGTGAAGTCGTCTACCTGCGCGATGAAGACACCGGCACAGTCTGGTCTGTCACGCCTTTGCCGGTTCGCGAGCGAGAGCCATACATCATCAGGCACGGTCAGGGCTACAGCGTTTTCGAACATACCAGCCACGGCATATCGCAGGAGTTGCTCGTTTTCGCACCGCTCGATGCGCCGGTGAAGGTCTCGCTGCTGCGTCTGCGCAATCGCACGGGCCGCAAACGCAGACTGTCAGTGACCAACTACAACGAACTGGTGCTCGGCGTCTCAAGATCTTCGTCAGCGCCTTACATCATCACCGAGATCGATCAGGACGCGGCCACGATCTTCGCGAGGAATCCTTTCAATAACGAGTTTGCCGAGCGCGTCGCGTTTGTGGCGTCGAGTGAACCGATTTCCAGTGCGACGTGCGATCGCAAGGAGTTCATCGGTCGCAATAGCTCACTGGAAACGCCGGCGGCACTCAGGCGCGCGGGCCTGGCCGGACGCGATGGCGCGGGCCTCGATCCCTGCGCCGCGATCCAAACTACGATCGAACTGGCGCCGAACGAAGCGCGTGAAGTTTTCTTCTTACTCGGCGAGGAGGAGTCAAAGCCGGCGGCACAAGCTGTCGTCGCAAACTTCAAACAGCCAGGAAAAGTAAACGCGACGTTCGAAAAAGTGCTGGCGCACTGGGACGAACTACTCAGCACGATCCAGGTGCGAACACCGGATACAGCACTCGACACGATGCTCAATCGCTGGCTGGTGTATCAAACGCTTTCCTGTCGCATCTGGGCGCGCACTGCGTTTTATCAATCCGGAGGCGCGTTCGGTTTTCGCGATCAGTTGCAGGACGTGATGGCGCTCGTTTACAGCTGGCCTGAGATCGCGCGCAAACAGATCGTGCTGGCGGCGGCGCATCAGTTCAAGGAAGGTGACGTGCAGCACTGGTGGCATCCACCGAGTGGCAGAGGTGTGCGCACGAGGATCTCGGACGACTTGCTGTGGCTGCCGTTTGTTACCGCGTTCTACGTCGACGTCACCGGCGACGTCTCGGTTCTGGAGGACGTAGTTCCCTTCCTCGAACAACCAGTGCTTACACCGGATCAGCATGAGGTCTATACGCAGCCTGCTGTCTCTGAGGAATCAGCCTCGATCTACGAGCACTGTGCTCGTGCGATCGATCGCAGCTTGCCGGTCGGCAAACACGGGCTGCCGTTGATGGGTGGTGGCGATTGGAACGACGGCATGAATCGCGTCGGACACAAGGGCAAAGGGGAAAGTGTCTGGCTCGGTTGGTTTCTCTACACGACCATCGCGGCTTTCACGCCACACGTAGACGCGCGCAAGCAGAAAATGCGCGGGAATCGCTATCGCAAGCACCTGGAAAATCTGCGGAAAGCACTCGAGGAAAAGGCGTGGGATGGTGACTGGTACCGGCGTGCTTATTTCGACGACGGCACGCCGCTGGGCTCGGCGCGCAATGAAGAATGTCGCATCGACTCGATCGCGCAGTCGTGGTCGGTGATTTCCGGCGCGTCCGATCCGTATCGCATGGGACGCGCGATGGCTGCGGTTGAAGAGTATTTGATCAGGCGTGGTGATGGGCTGGTGATTCTGTTTACGCCGCCGTTCGACAAAGGCGCCCTGGATCCGGGTTATATAAAAGGATACGTTCCGGGCGTGCGCGAAAACGGCGGGCAGTACACCCACGCCGCGATCTGGACCATGATCGCGTATTCGATGCTCGGCGACGGCGAGCGCGCCGGCGAACTCTTCGCGCTGCTCAATCCGATCAATCACTCGTCAACGCGCGCTGGTCTGCACAAGTACAAGGTCGAGCCTTACGTTGCTGTCGGGGATGTTTACGCGGTGCCTCCGCACAACGGTCGTGGCGGCTGGACGTGGTACACGGGATCGGCAGGGTGGATGTATCGCGCCGGTCTCGAATCAATACTCGGGTTCAAACTGCAAAACGATCGGCTCGAGATCAATCCGTCCGTGCCGCGCTGGTGGCGTGAGTTCGAGATCACTTACCGGCGCGGTCGCACAGTCTACAGGATCAAAGTCGAGAATCCGCTGGGCGTTAGCCGTGGGGTGGTGAATGTTGAAGTGGACGGCGTGGCACAGCCGGGCGAGGCGATTACGCTGGTGGACGACGAGAAGACGCACAATGTTCGAGTAGTGATGGGTGAGCCGGTGAAAACCGAAGAATCCGTCGCGCAGCAAGCCCAGGCTTAAATAGGTCCTATACGACTTATAGGACCCATTTTTAAATCACGCTGCTGCCATATCCGCTTCGCTGATATCAAAATTCGCCGAGACTTTTTGCACGTCGTCGTGGTCCTCGAGCGCTTCCATCAGCTTTAGCATCTGTCGTGCGTCGGCGCCTTCGAGTCGAATGTAGTTCTGCGGCACCATCTCGACTTCCGCGACTTGCGGCTCGATGCCCGCTCCCTTTACTGCGGCGAGAACAGCATCGAATGCTTCAGGTGAAGTGATGATCTCGAAGTTGTCTTCGTCGTCGCGCAGATCGTCGGCGCCCGCCTCGATCGCGAGCTCAAAAAGCTCCTCTTCGGACTTCGCCGACTTATCGACGACGATGTAACCCTTCTTTTCAAACATCCAACCCACTGAGCCACTCTCACCGAGGTTGCCGCCGTTTTTCGAGAAGAGGTGACGAATCTCCGCGACCGTGCGGTTGCGGTTGTCAGTCATCGACTGGATCAGCAACGCCACGCCGCCTGGGCCGTAACCTTCGTAAGTGATCTCTTCGTAGTTGACGCCCTCTTCTTCACCGGTGCCACGACGGATCGCGCGTTCGATTGTGTCGTTGGGCATGTTGCCGCCCTTGGCATCGAGGATCGCCTTACGCAAACGCGCGTTGGCGTCAGGATCGCCACCGCCGGAACGCGCCGCGACGGTGATTTCTTTAATAAACTTCGTGAACAGTTTGCCGCGCTTGGCATCGAGCGCGCCTTTCTTGTGCTTGATACTATGCCATTTCGAATGTCCGGACATTTGAGTTGAATCCTTCTGGAATGGGTCGTCAGGGACGGCAATATATCACAATGCGGCTGGAGCAAGCAGCAGGGCCACGGATGACACGGACAAAATCCGAATTTCATCCGCGTTTATCCGCGGCTCAATTGCTCGTATTCCTTCTTCGCTTGCACCAGCACCGGGATGTCGGGGTCGGCGTCTTTCCAGAGGGCGAAGAAATCCTGGTACGACTTGCGCGCGGCGGCGGTGTCGCCGTTCAATGCTGCGGCGCGCGCGAGACCCAGGTGCGAGAGCACGACTGTAGGCGAAAGAATCTCTACTCCCGGCTGGTCTATTATCGATTTAAATTCCGCCGCTGCTTCCCTACCCATGCGCTGTTGCAGGTAAAGTTCGCCTCTATCGTACTTTGTTGAAACGCCAAGAATTATACCACCCTCGTAAGGACGCACAGCTTCCAACAACCGTATCGCCTCAGCAAAGTTTCCTTTACGTCTTTCGCCGGCCGCCGCGATTATGGGCGTCACGATCGATGCAATAACCGTGTTCTTCGGATACGTCGCGCGGGCCTCATCGAGCAACGCCTGCGCCTGACTCTGATCGTTGCAGGCCGCATAAACACCTGCGCCTCTTGCCAGGTTTGATTGACCACGCAGCAGACTGATGGCTGCTTTCGCATTGGACATCGCCTGATCGCATTTCCCCATCATCGCGAACGCGCCCGCAAGACCCATCAGTCCCCCGGCAGCGTTCTCCGACCGATCCTGGCGCTTGAGCATGTCCAGCGCACGTCTTTGCAACTCTTCGGCCTCTTTTGCTTTGCCAAGATATAGCGCCAGCCCGGCCATTTTGGAGGTGAATTCTGCTTCTTCGGGCCGGCCCCTTGCCCACTGTACCTCACGCTCCATCGCCGCCTGATCCCGCCGGAGATAAGCAAAAAAGTAGCTGGAGAAGCGCGCCTGAAAAGAATCGGGATTTATCTTTTGCAGTTCCTGCGCCGCTTGCTCGGCCTCGTCAATTCGTCCCAACGCCACAAACCCCGTAACGAGATTCTCTCGAGCGTTAATATTATTCGGACTCAACCTGACCGCCTCTAAAGATTCCTTCAATGACTCTTCGTTGCGGCCCAGAAGCTTGTAGTTGAGAGAGAGATTGTTGTGCGGTATGAAATCGTCAGGATAGAGTTTGGCCCAGGTTTGCAACGTTTCAATCGTCTTGTCGATTTCGCCGGTGACAAACGAGTAATACTTCTCCATGATGTAGAGCCGCTCACGTTCGCTGACTCGCTCACGAAGGTCGTAGGCTTTCTGCGTGTATTCTTTTGCAGCTTCGATCTGTTCCTGGTTGCCGTAGTAAACGCCGATGCGCGCGTAAGCCATCGCAAAATTCGGATCGAGCTCGGCCGCGCGCTTGTAAAACGTCAACGATTCACGCGCCCGTCCCTTCGCCCGCTCCTCGTTGGCCATCGCATAAGCCTTCAACGCTTCCAGAGAAGATGTAGTGGCCTGCTCGATGCGCACGTCGTACTTCTGTAACGAACTCAACGACTCGCCGAGTTTCTGTCGCAGATTCGACGCTGCAATACCGACTGAAGAAAGCACTTTCTCCTTGTTCTCGGCTTCGATACTCTCGCTTGCAATCGAGGCCCCCGAGCGCGGATCGATCGCTTCCAGAGTGATCAGGTAATGGCTGCCAATACTCGCGATCGTACCAGTCAGCATTGCCTTGATTCCCTGCCGCTGGCAGATCTCCCGACCAACATCCTTCGTGATCCGATCGTCGGGCGAGCGACCCATGAAGCGCAGTGTTTCGCGTACACGTTCCTCCGGAAACAAGTTCAAGAACGGCGTCTGTCCGAGGTGTACTGCGAGCGCCTGCTTGAGCGTGCCGTCGAAAACCGGTTCCCCGGTGGTATTAACAAAGTCGGTAAGCAGAACCGTGTCGCGGCTGGTTAGCGGCTTCGAGTTGCGTTTGTAGAAGTAGAACGCGGAAGCAGTTGCGACCACTAGAAAGAGCGCGATGACGGCGGCCGCGACTTTGTGACGTTTGATCCCAGTCGCTATGTACTCGGCGCTTGAAACATGACTGATGGTCTTCTCAACAGTCGGCGTCGCACGTTGGGCGGCAGTGGGCAAAGCCGCGAGCTCACTGATCTTCGATCGCGTGAAGCTACTGGGCGAGCCGGATCGTTCCAACTCCGATTCAAACTCCAGCCGCTGCTTCACGCGCCGCAAATCTGTAATCAATTCCCTGATGGTCTGGTAACGCTCGTCGCGATCCTTGCGCAACGCTTTCATCACGATCCAGTCAAGCTCTGCGGGCACATCAGGGTTGAAGCGGGCCAGTGGCGGCGGTTCCTTTTGCGTGATGGCGACGATGACGTCTGTAGACGTTTCACCTTCGAAAGGAGTTCGACCCGCGATCATTTCGTAGATCACTACACCGAGACTCCAGATGTCGCTGCGTGCGTCAACCGGTTTGCCGCGCGCTTGTTCGGGCGACATGTAATGCGACGTGCCCATCACTACACCGGCATCCGTTTGCACCAACACTCTCGTAGACGCTTCGGCGTCTGCGGGAGTCCTGTCAATTGTCTCAGTGAGTTTTGCCAGGCCGAAGTCCAGCACCTTCACGTAGCCGTTGCGACGAACCATGATGTTGTCGGGCTTGATGTCGCGATGAACGATACCGGCCGTGTGTGCTTCTTCGAGGGCGCCGGCAACCTGGACGGCAATGTCGAGTATCTCCGGCGTCTGGAGCGGTGAGGCAGCAATCTTCCGCCGCAGGGTAACGCCGTCGATGTATTCAGTGGTGATGTAATGACGGCCGTCGTCTACTCCAACTTCATAGATGGTGAGAATGTTTGGATGATTGAGGTTCGATGCTGCTGATGCTTCCTGTTCGAAACGGTTCAGACGATCCTTGTTGGTAGTGAATTCGTGACCCAGGATCTTGATCGCGACCTTGCGACCGAGTTTCATGTCTTCGGCAAGATAGACCACACCCATCCCGCCCGCGCCGAGCTTCTCGAGAATCCTGTAATGCGAAACCTTTTCGGGGTCCATCCTGGTTTTTATACGGGGTCCGGGCGCCGCTGTTTCAAAAAGCGCGCAACGATCCTGCCGGACCGCTCAGCATCGTCACCGAGACCGCCGAGAGGAAGAGCCAAATGAGCAGGCCCGCAACGAATGGCGAGAGGTCGAACATTCCGAGTGGTGGGATCATTCGCCGTAATGGACCCAGTAGCGGTTCGGTCGCATCGACCAGAAAACGCATGAGCCGATTTGTGTAACTCAACTGTGCCCACCCGAAAACGACGCGCATCGATATCAATAGGAGATAGACCGACAAGACACCGTAAATAATAAATCCAAACAGTGGGATGATCGCGCCACGCTGCGCACTGTCTATCACTCCTATGACTGTGCCGAAGATTGTCGACGCTAACCAGGCGAGGAAAAATCCGAGCAGTATGGAGATCAGTATGACAACCAGCGGCGCAAACTTTGGATCGGCGCCAACGTTCCGTAGACCACCGCGTACGGGGATGACAAGCCAATCGGTGAGACGTCGAACAGTGCGCGACGTCCAGGCAAATGGATTTAAATCCATCCCGTCGACGATCAGCCTGACGATCATCAACACGATCACGCCGAATATGACGACGGCGATTGCCATTTGTACAAACTCGAAAGTACGTTGAATGATCTGCATAGTTTTATTGTCTCGGTGCGCGTTCGCCGAAGATCGCCGTGCCGATGCGGACCATCGTTGCGCCCTCCTCGATCGCAACCTCGAAATCGTGAGTCATACCCATTGATAGCTCACCCTTCCCTTCACCGAATGCGCCCTTCTGCCCGAGTTCATCCCGCAACTCACGTAATCGACGAAAGAAAGGACGGCTTTGTTCCGGGTCGTCAAAAAAGGGCGGCAACGTCATCAACCCCATAAGCTTTAGACGCGTCAGTGCTCCAAGGTTATCCACCAAATGGGTTAATTCTGACTCGTCAATGCCCGATTTCGTTTCTTCATGGCCGAGATCTACCTGGATCAGAACTGGCAGGCTCTCCCGCTTTTCTTCGATACATATTCGATCGAGTCGCCGCGCTAAATCCACTGAGTCGAGGGAATGGATTACCTCGAAAATGTTGACGGCACGTCGCGCTTTGTTTGCCTGAAGGTGACCGACAAGGTGCCAACGGGCTTTGTCACGCCCAATTTCATTGACCTTTTCTTCAGCTTCCTGGACCCGGTTTTCCCCGACATCGGCTGCACCAAGTTCAATCAGTCGCTTCACGGCGGATGCCGGATGGGTCTTGCTGATGGCAATCAGCCTGACGTCATCCGGCTGGCGGGCAGACCTCCGGGCGGCCGCGGCAATCCGGGCGCGGATGCCCGCAAGTCGTGCTGCCAGTTGCTCTTGCGTCGGGTCAACGGTTGCCATAGGAGTCAATTTGAACTGGGCACCATAATAACCCAGACAGCAAAAGGTCGTAGAAGCGGCATAAAGATTGATGCTATGGTAGCTCATTGCGGCCCCGAGAACCTCATAGGCCAATGTTTTCAAGGAGGAACCAATGAAACGAGGAAAGCTATTTGGAATTCTGGTATTGAGCCTGTTGATGGTCGTGAGTGTGGCGACAGACGCGATGGGTCAGGGACGAGGTCGCAGATCATCGCGAGGTTTTGATAAGAAGTGTGGCAAGTTTGTTAACTGCCACGACGCGCGTGATGGTCGTTGGGATGGGCGCGGACCTAACCGCCGTTCAAGCTACTTCAGACGTCGCCGCCACCGCTCCTGGGATCGCGATCGTGACTTTGACAACCGCAGATGGAGTCGCCGTGATCGCGATCGGGATCGTGACTTCAACCATGACCGCTGGCGTCGTCGCCGCGACCGGTAAGGCATCACAGGAAATCGGGTCAGTACCGTAACGCGGTAGCGTCGGGTCAACCACAACGACCCGACGCTACCGCGTTACGGTACTGACCCGACCCTCCAAGCTCGGTGAGGCATTCTTGACACCCTCGGAACGCATTCGCATAATGACCTACCCGACATCTTGCGGATGTGGCGGAACTGGCAGACGCGCAGGTCTCAGAAGCCTGTGATGGTGACATCGTGGAGGTTCAAGTCCTCTCATCCGCACCATAAAATCTAAAGCCATCCACAGATTACAGTGATTCTGCTGTTAATGTGTGGATGGTTTTTTCGTTAATAAAATAATTGCCACGGATTTTCGGAGTCCGGTGTTTTGCTAATAAGAGCCCAGTCCGAAAGGGGAGTATTGATGAACGTCGATCAAGCAGCTTTGATGGAAACTGACAATTTGAGGCACAACGTTGCCGGCCAACTACACGAGAGAACCGTACGTTTGAAGCTCGCAGAGCGACCGGATCGCGATCGCATTCAACGCGTCGTCGATCTGGCTGACGCACTGTTGTCAGAGGCAGAAACGCTGGCACGTGATAAGGCTTTCACTGAGGAAGCAACCAGACTCAAGCCGTTGGACATTCTCGGCGGAATCAATTTCTATGATGAAGTGCAGCGGTTCGAGACCCACCTGATCAAAATGGCGCTGTCTGAAACCGGAGGTAATCAGGCGAAGGCAGCAAGGCTCCTTGGAATTAAAGCAACTACCCTGAACTCCAAAATTAAACTTTTCAAGATTGACGTAGGCTAGGCTCCCCAGCCAGGCAATCAATTAACTGCCTCCGACGTCCCGAGAAGCTCAGCCTCGGTGACGTCGGAGACTGTTAACGTCTGTTCCTCAAAAACATTTGCGTTGACCAGCGTCTGAACGATGTAACGGCCGGCGGTCGGGAAAGTCACGTTCACGAAGAAGTGGATGTTGTCGGCGAAACCTCCGGACGCGATCTCGAATCGCGTCGGCTGTGAGACCACGATGTGCTGTTTTCGATCGGGCGTCAGGATGCGCACCTCGGAGTGGTAACTACCCGTTCCCTGCCAGTGATGCACGACCGCAAACTTAATCAACGAGACCGGTACCTGTTGCACGAGGATGTTCTGGAAAACACCCATGAACGACAACTTGTTCCCCGCCTCGAGGCGAACGTCGTCACAAAACAACGTGTAAAGCAATTGTAACTTCTTCGTAGTCGGTTCAGTGCTCATGATTCCCCTTAATCCATCCACAGACTTCACAGATTGTTTTTCTGTGTAATCTGAGGATTGCCTTTGTGGCTATTCCAACATGTCTTTGAACGCATCTTCATCAATCACGGTGACGCCGAGCGACTGGGCTTTGTCGAGCTTCGAACCGGCTGCCTCGCCTGCCACAACGTAATCTGTCTTCTTGCTGACAGAAGAATTAACTCTCCCGCCGCGCGCTTCGATCTGCGCCTTTGCTTCGTCGCGCGTGAAGCTCGCCAGCGTGCCGGTTAACACAAACTGTTTCCCGTTGAAGCGTTCATCAGCTTGCGAACTACTGCGTCGATCGGCTTCAGTTTTTACTCCTGCAGCTCGCAGCCTATCACAGAGCGCGCGATTCCCTTCGTCGTCGAACCAGTCGCGCACGCTTTCTGCAACCGTCAAACCGATCTCCGGAATCGCATCGAGCTCTTCAACTGTCGCCTCGGTGAGTCGTTCAAGTGAGCCAAGCTCATGAGCCAGGATGCCGGCTGTTCTCTCACCCACGTGCCGAATCCCGAGCGCATAAATCAGGCTTGAAAGATCGCGCGACTTGCTCGCTTCGATCTGCGTCAGCAGATTCGTCGCAGACTTCTTCGCCATCCGAGGCAAACTCGCGACTTGTTCCAGTGTCAGTGAATAAAGATCGCCAACGTCCTTCACCATCTTCTCGGCTATGAGTTGTTCCGCCAGCACTACGCCCAGGCCTTCGATCCGCATTGCCCGGCGCGAAGCGAAGTGAATCAGTTTGCCGAGCAATTGAGCCGTGCAATCCGCGGCCACGCAACGCGCTACAACTTCACCCTCCGGACGCGAGATCAATCCACCACACACCGGACAGTTTTCCGGAGGCACAAACTCACGCTCTTTGCCCGTGCGCTTCGACGTGACGACACTGAGCACTTTGGGAATGATCTCGCCGCTCTTCTCGATCATCACCGTGTCGCCGATCTTCACTCCCAGGCGCCTGATCTCGTCTTCGTTGTGCAGCGTAGCGCGCGCGACAGTCGTGCCCGCAAGAAACACCGGTTCCAAAAGCGCGACGGGTGTCAGTGCGCCGGTGCGTCCGACGGAGACAAAGATGTCCAGAACTTTTGTGGACGCCTGGCGCGCGGGATACTTGTACGCGATGGCCCAACGCGGCGCTTTCGCGGTCGCGCCAAATTCGTCCTGCAACGCAGTCGAGTTCACTTTCACAACCAGGCCGTCGATCTCGTAGCCAAGGTCGTCGCGCAGAGCTTCTTTCTCGTTTGCGAAGTCGATTACTTCCTCGATCGTTTTGGCGAGTTTGCGATGCGGGTTGACGCGAAAGCCGGCCTTGTCGAGCCAGTCGAGTGATTCCCAGTGAGTGGGAAAAGGCTTGCGACCCTTCACCAGCAGATCGTAGGCAAACATGTCGAGCTTGCGCCGCGCGACCAGGCGCGAATCAAGTTGCCGGATCGCACCGGCGGCTGCGTTGCGCGGGTTTGCATAGCGCGGCTCGCCCTGCTCTTCCCGCTCCGCATTCGTCCTCTCAAAAACATCGCGCGGAAGGAAAACCTCGCCACGCACTTCGAGCACGCCTTCGATCCCCTTCGCCTGCGACTTGAGACGCAAGGGCACGCTGCGGATCGTGCGCGCATTCTGCGTCACGTCTTCGCCGATACGTCCATCACCACGCGTTACACCACGCAACAGCAAACCGTCTTCATACTGCAACGACAACGACAAACCATCGATCTTGAGCTCGGCGACGTACTCGAGCGCACGACCTTCGGCAAGACGCCGGCAGCGCTCGTCAAAAGCGCGCAGCTCGTCGATGTTGTAGCTATTGTCGAGCGAGAGCATCTGGCGGGTGTGAACAACCTCGGGAAATCCTTCCGCGGGTCGTCCACCCACTCGCTGCGTCGGGCTATCAAATGTGATCAACTCAGGATGCTCGGCTTCAAGCTTCTGGAGAGCTTCCATTAACTCGTCGTACTCACGATCGGAAATCTCCGGCGCGTTCTCAACGTAGTAAAGCTCGTCGTGACGGCGGATCTCATCCCTGAGTTTTTCGATTTTGCGCATCAAATCCGTAATGTTATCCGTGTAAATCTGTGGCTGATTTCAGTCTGTCAATCACGCGTCCGATGAGCTTGATGGTTTTCAGAAAATCGTCGATGCGAATGTTCTCATTCGGCCCGTGCGGATTCGATCCGGCGTAACTCGTGCCAAACGAAGCCACCGGTGTCGCCGGGTCGGAAACTCCACAAACCGCGCCGACTGGTCCACTCGACGGATCCATCGGATAGATCAGCGGTGGCTTGCCATAAACTTCAGTCGTCGACTCGATCACTGCGCGCGCCACACGCGACTTCGCCGACGACTTCGCCAGCGGCGCACTTCCCAGTTCGATAATCTCAATATCTTTAAATCCGCGTACGTCGAGATGTTCGCGCAAAAGTCCCACAACTATTTGCGCCGTCAAGTCGGGCACGAGCCGGAAGTCGAGACGCGCCATCGCCGTACTCGGCAGCACGGTTTTCGCGCCTGCGTCGGTGTGGCCGGTGTGAATGCCGCAGATCGTACACGTTGGACCAAAGATATGTTCTTTGACCAGCGTCTGTCCCTTCATTGCGCGCACCCAACCACCGATCCGGAACTCGCGTTTCAATCCCACTTCATCCAGTTCGATCGTCTTCAAGACTTCCGAATCCTCGTCGCTGATCGGAGCTATGTACGACGAGAATCCATCGATCGTGATCACGCCTTTTGGCGACGTGATCGTTGCGAGCGCCTGCACGAGTCGCCAGGCGGGATTGGGCACGATGGTGCCCCACTTCGAGTGCAGATCAGAATGCGCGCCAAACGCGCGGAGTTCGAGGAAAGTAATGCCTTTGAAGCCGAGACTTACGATCGGTGTTTCCCTGGTGTCGCTGGAGCCTTCGTCCCATAGACAGCCATCTGCTCGCAACAATTCTGCGTTCTCGGTAGTGAAGCGATAAAGGCTGGGACTGCCAAGACCATCCTCTCCCTCGACGATAAAACGAAGCGTCACGGGAAGCTTCCCGAACGTCTTTTGATAAGCCTCAATGGCTGCCAGTCGCGCGACCAGATCGCCTTTGCTGTTAGCGGCGCCGCGGGCGTATAGCTTTCCGTCGTCGATCGTCGCCGCGAACGGTCCGGAAGACCAGTCAGTCAAATGGCCCACCGGCTGCACGTCGTAATGACCATAGACGACAAATGTCTTGGGACCACCGCCACACTCACCGTAGATGATCGGATAGCCCGAGCCCACTCGAAACGATCGCGTACCAATGCCAACGCGCTGCATCGACTGTTCAACCGTCTCCGCGATCGCGCGCATGCCCGTCCCGCGCGCCGCCACCGAAGGCATGCGACAAAGATTCTGCAAGCGCTCCGTAAAAGCGCGTGCATGCCGATCAACATAACGGTCGAACTTCGTAAAAGTCATGCAAAGAAACTAAAAAGGACAATTCAGGAATCTTAAACTAGAACAAGTCAGGAAGAGGGGCTTGCCCCCGCTTTTGGGGTGAGTTCGAAGAGCGGGGGCAAGCCCCTCTTCCTGACTTGTTCTAGTTTAAGATTCCTGACTTGTTCTATTAATTATCATGCTCTCTTGCTAACGCGTAAAACAGGTACTTCGACTGGTCATCACCGCGTTCAAGACCGGCACAAATCAATCCCTGATCAAGTGCCTTCTTGAACTCTTCCCGCACGCGCGCCTGTTCTGCTAAAGCCCTCTGCGGCTCACTCCTGACCAGTGCGGTCCACTGCGCGGGTATGGCGACTGTTACAACGGGCTTCCCTTCAACCGGCGACGCAACTCCACTCGCCAGCGCACGCACACGATCTGAATCGATGTCCCACGTCGCCACCAATCGATCGCTCGGCAATCCCAATTTCTCTTTGATATCGGAATCGGCGCTGTAATCAATCCCGTAATAGTTCTCCGCGTAAGCATCAACCGTAACCCCCAACCGGTTGAGATTGAAATGCGCGTTCCGAGACTGCATCGGATCCCACGTCCACTTGATCAACCTGCGGCCTTCACTCAACGCACGCTCCCGCTGCGCCCACTTCAAACGCGCGCCGACACCTTTGTTCTGATAGTCCTTTGCCACAGCCATCATGTGCGAGTAACCAAAGATCTCATTCCCTCGCACCGCCGCAAGGTGATGAACAAACCCCACCATCCGCTCGGCGACAAACGCACCAAGCGTCCAGCCACCTGCCTGGCGTGTAACGATCAAATGACGGCGTGGTGTAAGTTCCAGATCAGGTAGGCCAAAGGCTTCGCGCTGCAAAGAAAGACAAACGTCGAACTCTTCGATCGTTGTGCAGTCCCGAATTGTCGTCTCTTCCATCCGTAACCATCATCCCTTCAATGGACGTGCCCGTATCTGAATCGTTGCCTCCAGCCCGCGCGGAATGCGATTCCGCAAACTGACCGAACCGCCGATAAGCTCGAGCAGCTTGCGGCCGATGATAATGCCGAGTTCGTTGATGTTGGGCTCGTGGGCCGGAGTGCCGTGCTCAGGATCGAACAGGCTCGCCGCATCCGCAGGCGCCTGACCGTTGTCGAGCACCTTCATCGACAACATTCCCTGCTCATCGATGTCAACCATAACTTTAACCGATTCGCCGGCAGGGCTGCGACTAACAGCCCATGCAATGAAGTTGAAAAGCGCCTGGCGCAGCTTTCCCTGATCGGTAACGATGGTTGTGATCTCGGGGGCCAGTTCGTAGTCGATCTTGACCTGTTGCTTCTGGGCCATCCGCGCCGCCGCGGCACACGATTCGCGCAACACCTCGCGCAGCGAAAACTCCTGCAGGAAGACTTCAGTCTGTCCCGCTTCAATGCGCGACAGATCGACGAGTTGATTCAAACTCGCTTGCAATTGAAAACCTGAGTCCTGAACTTTCTGACAAAAACGCCGCTGCGTGTCAGTGAGCTCTTCCTGATCGAGCAGGATCTCGCTGAATCCGAGTATGGACGTCAAAGGCGTGCGCAGCTCGTGCGACATGCGCGCCAGAAACAGCGAGCGGTAGTGAGAAATCCTTCGCAACTCGCGATTCGCCTCTTCAAGCTCCTCGGTGCGCTTTCTCAGCTCATCGATCAGCAGCTCTTCGCGTTGTTTTGAGTCGGGTTGCGCAGCCATAATGGGCGCCGGCCCATTCACTCCTTCGTTCATAATAGATCTCAACCTGCTTGAAGTTTCGTCAACAGGGGGTTACGGGGGTATGAGGCATCATAGAATCGCCATTCGAGACTGTCAAAAGTTTACTTATCCATAGATTACACAGATTCTTTAATAATCTGCGTAACCTGTGGATTGAGTTCTTTATTTGTGGTTAAGTATGTCGCGGGATGAACGGCCAACTCAGCGAGCAGCCGCTCGCGGAACTCATTCGTGAAATCTCATCCAAGTCACTCGGCGGCAGGTTACGCCTCGAGCACGACCGTGTACACGTAGTGGTTTATTTTGATAACGGCAACATTGCCTACGCGGCTTCCAACCTCCGCACCTTGCGACTCCGCGAGTATTTGAGAAAAAGCGAACTCGTTTCCGACGACAACCTCGACGATCGCGTGCCGGATCTCGAGTTGTTAAAACAACTGTGCGCAAAGAATCTGCTGTCTGCGGCGGCGGCGGAACAGGTTCAGACGAAGCAGGTTGCCGACGTCCTTCGTCTGGCGCTGCTGTGGACTGACGGCGCCTGGGAATTCGAATCGAGGTCTCGTCTCGACGAACAACTAAACCTCAAGCTCGACCTCAGTTCGCTGCTACTCGAAGCGGCCCGGCGACTGCCGCCCGAGTTTGTCGGCTCGCGTTTCGGCGATCGGGCTGAAGTGATGGCGCCGCTCGCAGAGCCGGTCGTCAACAATAACCTGCTGCCGGCAGAGGTGTTTCTGCTGTCACGACTCGATCAGCCTATGTCGTTACGCGAGCTGGTTGCGGTCAGTGGCCTCGGAGAAAAAGAGACACTGCAACTTGTCTATTCACTCGCGCTCACCGGCGTCATCAAACGCGAGCACTGGAACAGCGTGCTACACGATCAAAAGACATCACGTCCGCAGCCGCCGGCTGCTGCGCCCACGCCGCCGCCCGTCGAGCGCGAGCCACCGCGAGAGATCGGTCGCACGGAAGTCGAGAGTTTTCTCGCGCGAGTGAAGACGGCGCAAACGCATTACGACGTGCTTGGTGTTAATCGTGAAGTCTCGCCTGAAAGTTTGAAGACGATTTATTACCAGTTGGCGCGAAGTTACCATCCCGATCGCTTTCTTAAATCAGATCCTACTTTGGTGACTCGACTCGAAGCGGCCTTCGCGCGGATCAAGCAGGCTTACGACACCCTGCGCGACGACGGTCTACGAGCGAATTACAACGCCAAGCTCGAAGCGCGCAAAAAGGCCGAACCGTCTGCTCCGAAACTGCCCACGCCTCAACCCGAAGCCGTTGTTGAGACAGTGGCCGAGCCCGCCTTATCCGCAACCGAGCAAGCCGCAAACCGTGCCGCGCGCGGTCAGATGCTGGCACGCAACGAAAAGACCCGGCGAGCGGCTGAAGCAGAACTCCTCGAAGCAATTAAACTCGATCCGAAAAATTCGGAGTACCGCGTGATGCTGGCGGAGTTGTACCGGGATCTCGGATTGAAGCTGCGCGCGAAGGGTGAAGCGGAGCGCGCCGTGGCCGCTGATCCAAACAACCGCAAGGCCCGCGATTTGTTGCAGGCGTTGAAATCCGTGTAATCTGTGTTCCGAGTATGGTGGCTGTGCAAACAACTGACTTGATCGATAGCGCGGCAGCGGAAGCTTTCATCCAGCTCGCCCGAACCACAGACAAGTTTGAGCGATACGAGAACCCGCACGCACAGCGTATCGCCATCATCGCCGACGAGATCGCGCAGGACTTTCATCTCGCGCGACACGATCGCGGCTCGTTGTATGCCGCAGCGCTGTTGCACGATCTCGGCGAGGTGGCCATGGAACGCGATTACATTCAGGCCACGGGAGCGTTGTCGCAGGAGGAACGGCTCGATCTTTCGCGTCATCCTGTTATCGGTGAACGCGAGGCGTCGAGAGTCGGCGCAGATCGCGCGGCGCAACTGCTCGTGCGCTGGCATCACGAATGGTGGAACGGCGCCGGTTATCCTGACGCGCTCAGACGTGAAGAGATCCCTTTGACGGCGAGAATACTGCGCGTCGCGGATGCGTACGCGTCACTCAGCGATGCGCGGCCTTTCCGCCGCGCGTTGACCAGGGAACAGGCAAGACGCGAGCTGATGGATCGCGCCGGAATCGAGTTTGATCCGGGCGTCGTGAGTGTGTTGCTGGCGCTCGAAGGAATTCCTGAACTGGAATCATTTGCAAAGACGGAATACGAACCAGCGCCGCCGCCGGAAACCAGGAGCGGTGGTTGGGATCTGTTCTCGTCGTTTTCTAAATAATTGGCTATGCACTTTTCAAACGGTTGGTTGGCTTTCGAATTAGGCGTGCTCCGGCGACTGAAGTTTACTTCAGTTGCACTCCCCTTCACCGGAGAAGGAGAGATCTGCGTTCACCTGAAGACCTGGAAGGTGCGCGTCGCTGCCAACGATCCGATGCTCTGGTCGTTCACAAAAGCCCAGGCGCTGATCGAGAACAACCACGAGCACCTCAACGAAGAAGATCTCGACATGCTGCTCGAAGACGCCTACGTGCCGCACGACAAGTTTGAGAATCCCGCCTTGCTCAAATGGTTCAACGAAACGGACGCGTGGTGGTTCGACAACCTGCGTTTCAATGCCGAGCGTCTCGAGCCTTACAAGCGTGCGCTCGCGCTGACCGCGGGTATGATGACGGGCGACTACGTTCTTTCTTTCAACGAGCAGACGCGTACTCTGCGCGAGCCTTTCTCGTTGACGAAAGCATTTCGTCGTATGCTCGACTGTCTTCCCGAAACGCGCGACAACGGTATGCGCAACAAGACCACCAACCAGGACGTGCGCAGCTTCGTCGCCGAGCGCCACCACACGGATCTGTTGTTCTTACGGCTTCCGATTCCGGTGACGCAAACAACGACGGCGCGAGATCCGATCGTGACGTGGCGCGAGGAGTGGTTGCGTGGCGGCGACGATTTCTGGTTGGACTTTGAAAGAACGCGCGGCGCACGGCTTGGCTCACGCGTGCAAAGCAAGGCACAGTATCTCGGCTTCGTCGAAGACCTCCTGCGCACCGCCTCTCACATCCCCGTCTGGGCCATCGCACACACGGAAAATGGATTCATCACAAGTGACGAGTTGGTCGAGAAGATCGGGCGCGTGAGAAAAGTCGCCTCGATCTATTCGAAAGACTTCTCCGACATGCTCGGCGTCCGCGCCTCGTTGATCGTTTCGGGAAAATAAAGAAAATTAGCCACAGATGAACACGGATTTCATACACGGCCTAAATAAAATCCGTGTATGAAATCCGTGTTCATCCGCGGCTAAAAACAAACTTGTATCCGACGCCTCTTACCGTAAGGAGATGCCGCGGGCGCGAAGGTTCGTCTTCGATATATTTCCGCAAACGCACAATAAAGTTATCGATCGCTCGCGTGTCCGTGTCTTCACGCAACCCCCAAACGTCCTCCAGGATCACGCTACGTGACACGATCTTTCCTTCGTGCTCGATCAGGTAACGCAACAGATCCGCCTCCATCAACGTGAGGTGCACGGTCTGCGTTCCCGATCGCAGCTCCAGCGCTTCGAAATCGATCGTCTTCCCGTCAAAATCGAAAACCTTCGCGCTGTCGCTTTGCGCCGTCCGGTTCCAGTCTTTATGAAGCCACTCACGCCGGCGCAACAACGCATTGATACGCGCCAGTAACACTGACAGGTCAAACGGCTTCGGCAGATAATCATCGGCGCCGGCCTCAAAACCCCGCAACACGTCTTGCGCCTGCCCGCGCGCGGTGAGCATCAGTATCGGAACGAAATGTCCCTGCGCGCGCAGCTTTGACGCCAGTGAAAACCCATCCATACCGGGCAACATCACGTCGAGCACGACCACGTCGAAAGTTTTACTTTCGTCCATCAACAGCGGCAACGCCTCTTCCGCGGTGCCGGCAGTCTCAACGTCATACCCTTCCGCCTTCAGGTTGTAACGCAAACCATCGGCGAGGTGCTTCTCGTCTTCTACGATTAATACCGATTTAGTCATCAGCTAACTCTCGGCAAGTGAACGGTGAAGGTGCTGCCCTGGCCCAGGCCGCGACTCTCCGCAAACACTCGACCCCCATGCTTTGTAATCACCGAATGAACGATAAACAAACCCAACCCTGTTCCTTTGACGCGCGCCATGAAGCGACCTGGCACACGATAAAAGCGCTTGAAGATTCGTTTCAGTTGCGCGCTCGGAATCCCGATGCCTTTGTCAGCCACGCGCACCGCGACTCGCTTGTCGTCCAGCGCCGACACTGACACCGAAACCTTTACCTCGTCATCAGAATACTTCACTGCATTGTCCAGCAGATTCGAGAACGCGGCGCGCAACTCGTCGATGTCGCCGGAAACCTTCGCGGAGCTTGCCTCCGGCGATTCGTTGTAAATCAATGCCGATTCACTCAGCCCGTAACGAACGCGCGTCAGTTCCAAACATTCCTGGACCATCTCACCGACATTGATAACAGAATTCGCAATGCGACGTCGCTTGTGTCCGGTACGACCAGCACGCAGCACCTGTTCGACAGTCTTCAGTAGACGATCACTATCGGCGAGCATGATGTTGTAGAACTCGCGACGTTGTTCTTCGTCGACGTCGCGCGTCTTGAGTGTCTCGAGATAGAGACGAATGGAAGCAATGGGAGTCTTCAGTTCGTGTGTGACGGCATTGATGAAGGCGTCGTGTTGCTCGTTGCGCCGTATTTCGCGGATCAGAAAAGTCGTATTGAGCACGAGTCCGAAGATCAACACGAGAAAGAAGATGATTCCGAGAACCAGCAGCACCACTTCGCGCAGGTTGAGAATTATCCACCCGACGTTCAGCGCCACGGCGAGCGCAACGAGACACGCGCCCAGCGTGATGAAGAATGCAACTGATTTACGTCTACGAGCCCTTACGCGCATGGGCCGTGATTGTAGCCACAAAAAGGCACAAAAGGCACATAAAACTTGGTATTTCCTTTTGTGCTCTTTGTGCCTTTTTGCGGCGAATACTTCTTGTGCTTCTTTGAGACTAGTTAGTCACCGGCTCCGGCCTCCGCCATTCCGCCTTTTAGCTTTTGTGGCAAGCGGATGCTTCGCGTTATGAACAGGGCCAGCCATACAAGCCCCGCTAGTCCCGAAACCAGGCCGGAGATTACTGTCAACTCTCTCGGCGTAAGCCATTGCAGCGACCAGCCCGCAAGTGCCGTGGCGAGCCCCCACGTCAGGATCTCTCCCGCATGATGGATCATGTTGACTCTCCCTCTCAGATCATCGCGAACCAAACGCATCAACATCGTTTCCTGCACTGCCAGCTCCGCGCCCAGGAACACGCGCGAGATAACCACCATCACACACGCCCACCACAACGTCGGCATCAATCCCGCGAGCGCAAACAAGATCCCCTGAATAAGCAGACTACACCCGACGAAGACAATCGTTCGTCTTCTTGATTCGAGGTACGAGCCCACGAGCCGCGCGACCATCATTCCCAGGAAGAGCCCAAACCCCACGGCGACGTAAATAGCCGCTACGGCCGAATCCTCGCTGAGCCCACTCTGCCGTGCAAAAACCAGCGCGCCAAGTCGATCCGCAACGAGATTCATCGCGCCCACGCCAAGCGCACATACAATAGTGACTACCATAATCGTCACAACTACACGGTGCGAGACGATGTAGTCCCAGCCTTCGTTTATGTCAGACCATAAACTGCTGATCAGACCTTTTGCGGGCTCGTCAACTTGTTCCTCTTTACGCGTTTCTTCTTCCGGCACACGCCACACGGAAAACGCTGACACCAGAAACGACAGCGCATTGATAACGAATGCCGCCTGATAACCGACATAAACCGCGGTCCAACCGCCCAGCGCCGAGCCCAGCGCCATCCACAGGTACCGCGACGAAAACATCAACGCGTTACCAGCCAGCAGATCGCGTTCGCCCGTGATATTGGGCATGGCGGCGTTCTTGGCGGCTTCGAAGAAAGTACCGAAGAGTGAAAGCAGGACGGTACAAAGGTAGGCGATCCAGAGATCCTCGGGCCGTCGGACCAGCAGGAAGGCGAGCGCGACGAGCACGCGCGCAAAATCCGAGGCGATCATGATGGCGCGTCGCGACCAGCGATCGACTAACGCGCCAGCGATCGGAGCAAAGACTGTGAACGGAATCAGACGTACGATGAGGAGGATCGTGGTTACTTCGGGCGCGGCGTTAGAAACAGCACGCACCAAACCCAGAGCGGCAATGAAGTTGAACCAATTGCCAAGCTCCGAGATAACCTGCCCGGACCACAGCCACCTGAATGGACGATTACGCCGCAGAAGCTGCGTATACGTCAGCGACTCCCCCATGCTCGTTCTTAACTCTTCCCCCCATGCTCGTTACCCAATTTGTCAGGCTTAGTGTTCCAAAACACAGTCGTAAAACTATTTTGTCTTTGCTGAAAAACTGTGTTAATCCGTGGTAGCGATCTGCGTATATCTGTGGCCGGAAATCTTCTTCGGCAAACGCACTTTTCGCGTCACGAACAGGCCCAGCCACAAAAGTCCGGCCGTTCCTGATAGCAGACCGGAAACTATCGTTAGCGATCGTATCGAGATCCAGTTCAGCGACCATCCCGCCATCGCGGTGGAAAGCGCCCAGATCATCATTTCCGCGGCGCGATCCGTAGTCGAAACTCTGCCTCTTAAGCGGTCAGGTACCAGGCGCATCAGTAGCGTTTCCTGAACTGCAAACTCCGCGCCCAGGAGTATTCGTGAGATACCCACCATCACACACGACAACACAAGGGTCGGCATCGCTCCCGCCAGCGCGTAGAAAATTCCCTGTATGAACAGACTCCAGCCGATGAACGCAACGGTCCGTTTTCGCAATTCAAAGAACGCACCCACGCGCCGCGCGATCATCATGCCGATAAACAGACCAAAACCTCCGGCGAAGTAAAGCGCAGCAACTGCTGAGTCAGGACTGATGCCATTCTCGCCGGCGAACACGAGTGCCCCGAGACGATCGGCGATGAGGTTCATCGCGCCGCCGCCCGTGGCCCATAGAATATTGATCCCGAGAATGGTCGCGACCGGAGCGTGCGTGACGATGTAAGCCCAGCCTTCGCGTATGTCAGACCAGTAACCTCTAAAGAGACTCGGACGCTCTTTGAGTACTTCCGTGGACGCTTGACGCGTCTCCGCATCAGGCACCAGCCACACGGAGTACGCCGACGCCACAAACGAGAGCGCATTGATGATGAACGCACCTTCGTAACCGACATACGCAGCGGTCCAGCCACCAAGCGCCGCGCCCACCGACATCAGCAGGAACCGCGACGAAAACATCAAAGCATTGCCCGCCAGCAGATCGCGTTCGCCGGTGATGTTCGGAACGGCGGCGTTCTTCGCGGCTTCAAAGAACGTGCCGACAGTCGCAAGCAAAGCAGTACACAGGTGAGCGATCCACAGATCCTGGGGTCGTCGTACGAGCAGGAACCCGAGTGCAATTACAACGCGCAGTAGATCGGTGACGATCATCACGGTGCGCCGCGACCAGCGATCGACGAACGCCCCGGCGAGCGGTGCGAAGAGCGTCATCGGCACCAGACGTGCGATGAGAAGGATCGTGGTTACTTCAGTCGCTGCTCCGGACACAAAACGCACGAGTCCCAGAGCGGCAATAAAGTTGAACCAATTGCCAAGCTCGGAGATGACCTGCCCGAAAAACAATCGCCTGAAAGAGCGATTGCGTCGCAGCAGCTGCGTATAGCTCAATGAATTCGCGATCATCACAATTAATAGGTCCTATTTCTTTAACGCGTAAGCCGGGCAACAGAAAAGCCGCCCCAACTTCGGCGGCTCGCGATCTGCTCCGTTCTGCTCGAACGTTTCATCCTCCTACAAATCGCGGCGGCCTCTTTTCAAGAAATGCCGAAACGCCTTCTACAAAATCTTTTGTCTTTCCTGATTCAATTTGTGTCCTTCGCTCCAGATCCAATTGACTGCGTAAATCATTTGCGGCGCTCGCGTCCAACAACTTCTTGATCTCCGCTATCGCTGCGGTCGGCGCCTGCGCCAGTTTCTCTGCCATCGCCATCGCCCTGCTCATCAATTCCTCGTCCGGCGCAACCGAATTGATCATCCCCATCTCCGCAGCGGCCCTGGCGCCAACCAACTCGCCGGTGAACAACAACTCCGTCGCGCGTTTCCAACCTACGAGTCGCGGCAGCATGAATGTTCCACCGCAGTCAGGCGTTAGACCAATCTTTATAAACGCCTGGTTGAACCTCGCGTTCTCGGCCGCGATAACCAGATCGCACGCCAGCGCGAGATTGCACCCACCTCCTGAAGCGACTCCATTCACCGCCGCGATAAACGGCACTGGAGTTTCCCGGATCAAAACGATTGCATCGTTCAAAAGTCGCAAAGGCTCGTCAAAGAAAGCCTCCACTCGTCCGTCTTTCTTTGCGATCTCCTGCATCTCGCGCAAATCTCCGCCGGCGGAAAAGGCCCGGCCGGCGCCAGTGAGAACGATTGCGCGCGCGCCACGCTCGATCGCTTCGCCGATCGCAGCCTTAAAATCTTTCGCAACTTCGACGGTGAGCGCGTTTAAACGATCCGGCCTGTTGAGGGTCAACACACAAACCGAATCGTGCATCTCGAGTTGAATCGTCTCGTAAGTCATCTAGCTCGTTTACTCTATCCACAGACTACACACAGATTGACATACAGAATCTGTGTAATCTGTGGACCTGTTTTGAAGCGTTCTTTACCGTCAACCGCGTAAACAGAATCTCCGCGTCGTATTTTTACTACTCGTTGTTGAGGTTTATGCCCGAAGCTAGTTCTTCGCCAAACGCAGGCCTGACTGCTCAGGTCCTTTGTTGCGCGCGACTCGCACTAAAACAATCGCTGCATAAAACCGGCCTGCCGGTTGATGGCTTGAACGGCACTGAGTCGTGCTTGCCACACTGATCGCAGGTGATCTCAAATCTTTGCCGCTCACCTCCTTGTCCTTTAGAACCGCCGAAGTTTGCGCGCCGTGCGTCGCGGCATGGCTTACATCGCTTCGGGTGAGTCAAGTTACGTTCCCGGTAATACTCCTGTTCCCGTTCCGTGAACATGAACGGAGTGCTGCACTCCGAACATGTAATTTCAAGGTCTGGCATACGCGGTTTCTCCACGAGAGTGAAATGAGGGTTCCACTCTCTGCTCTCCGGAGCGCTGGCGTCGCGTTTCTTTCCACCACAGTTGTGGGACGAAAGCGCTGTTTTCTTAAACGCTACGCCGAAAAACTAGCGTCCCGACGGGTTTAATGGCTTGAGTGTACTCCAGCAATACGAATTTTTCTACGTATTTCTACGGAGATCCAGATAGAAATATGTGGCAGAACATCTTCAACAAACCGTTTACTGTGGCCTAGTTGCAACACTCACGTTGCATTAACCTCTGTTTTCACCCGGCATATTGGTTGCTCTTTAATTTGGGTGAAGCATGAGTCAAACTCTGTGTAAGGGCCCCGACATTTGATCAAACAGACCACCCTCGGCAGTGCCGTCGAAACTCGCGGTATCGGACTGCATACTGCCGTCCCGGTTCATGTCCGCCTGGTCCCTGCGCCTCCTGATACCGGTTACGTTTTTCGTCGTACCGATCTGGGAGGCTTTGAGATCGCGGCGAATGTCGAGTCGGTCGCGCATTGTGGTTATGCAACCACGCTGATGCGCACCGGTGTCATGCTCTCGACTGTCGAACACCTCTTAGCCGCGCTGCGTGGTTTGAATGTCGACAACGTT
Source organism: Pyrinomonadaceae bacterium (assembly GCA_036379695.1). Classification (GTDB taxonomy): domain Bacteria; phylum Acidobacteriota; class Blastocatellia; order Pyrinomonadales; family Pyrinomonadaceae; genus PSRF01. The sequence goes on from DASVGE010000190.1 coordinate 49,171, forward strand.
TTTATCGAAGTCGACAATCTCGAGATCCCCATCATGGACGGCTCCGCGGAAAACTTCGCGGAGATCATCGAACAGGCAGGCGTCGTTGAACAGCCACTCGCGCGGCGTGCCCTGCTCATCCGCGAAAAAGTCTCGTTCGAACAAGGCAATCGTCGCATCAGCGTCGAACCGGCAGATACCTACCAGATCGACTGCCTCATCGACTTCTCGCACCCGATGATCGGAGTGCAGAGTTTATTTGTGGAACTGAACAACGGAGCCTTCAGCCGCGACATCGCGGCGGCGCGCACATTTGGGTTCACCAACGAGATCGAGGCATTGCGACGAGCAAATCTCATTCGCGGTGGCTCGCTCGATAACGCCATCGTACTCACGCCTGAAGGGATGTTGAACGAAACCAGCCTGCGCTTTCGTGACGAATTCGTGCGTCACAAGATCCTCGACATCATCGGCGATCTCGCGCTCCTCGGAATGCCAATCCTCGGCAAGGTCGTCGCTGAGCGCAGCGGCCACATCCTGCACGCCGGCTTGATGTCAAAGCTGCTCCGCATCCGCTCCGCCTGGGACATCGTTGACATGTAACTAAACCTCCAGTTGGCAACCAGCCTTGCCGTAAGTTATAGTCCCGCAACTGCGTTCAGATTCAGTTCAGACAAGGTGGGTATTTAATGGGTCTGCTAAGCCTGCTCCCAAAAGAAGATCAGTACTTCGATCTGTTCACACAGATGACGCTCTACATCTCTTCAGCAGCGCGGGAGCTGAAGGAGATGCTCGCCGACAAAAATCACGACTACGGCGAATACGCCCAGCGCATCAAGGGGCTCGAGCACGCCTGCGACGAGCTTACCCACAACATTTCCACGCGCCTGAACAAGTCGTTTATCACGCCGTTTGATCGCGAAGACATCTACATGATGTCGACCGCGCTCGACGACATCGTTGACCTGATCGACGACGCTGCACGCGCCATCATCATTTTCGACGTCAAGGAGATTACCGACTACGCGCGCGATTTTGCGGATGTGCTCGTGCGCATGGCCGAGCAACTCAAGGAAATTGTTTCAACGTTGCAGCGTCCTAAGAATGTTACCCAGCGGCTGGTTGAGATTCATCGTCTTGAGAATGAGGGCGACGACATCTATCACGCCGCCATCGCGGAGCTATTTCACGATCCGCCTGACGCTCTGACTGTTTTGAAGTGGAAAGAGGTTTACGAAAAGCTCGAAGCTGCGGTCGATCGTTGCGAGAACGTGGCTAATATTATTGAGAGTGTGATTATTAAGCACACGTAGTTACCGTCTCCCCATGACTGCAACTCTGGCCTTCATCATCATTCTCGTCTTCCTGGCGCTTGTCTTCGATTACATCAACGGATTTCACGATGCCGCGAACTCGATCGCCACAGTCGTTTCAACACGCGTCCTGTCACCCGGTCTTGCCGTAATCTGGGCAGCGTTCTTCAACTTCATTGCGTTTGCAGTCTTCGGCACGCGCGTCGCGAAGTCGATCGGTGACGGCGTTCGCATGGACCTCATCAGCGCCGATCTGCGTCTTTATGTATTGCTCGCGGCGTTGCTGGGGGCGATTATCTGGAACCTCATCACGTGGTATCTCGGATTGCCGACGTCGAGCTCGCACGCTTTGCTCGGTGGTTACGCGGGAGCGGGCATCGCGGCGTACGGTGGCATCAGCGGTTTGTTGAAAGCGGAAGTGTGGTTTCGCACGCTTAAGTTCATCGTGCTGTCGCCGATGGTCGGTATGTTAATGGGCTTCACGTTGATGGTGCTGGTCTACTGGCTCTTCCGACGTTCTTCGGCAACGCGAGTTGACAAGCTCTTCCGGCGCGGCCAGCTTTTCTCAGCCGCGGCTTTCTCGCTGGGCCATGGCGGCAACGACGCACAGAAGACGATGGGAATCATCACCGCCGTTCTGACCGCCGGCGGTATTTGGGGCATGTCCTACAACGCCGACGGAAGCCTGCCGCCGATCCCCACCTCCGTCGTACTCGCCGCTCACGCTGCGATTGCGTTAGGCACTTTGTCGGGCGGCTGGCGCATCGTGCGCACGATGGGAACGCGTATCACCAAGCTCAAACCCGTCGGCGGCTTCTGCGCCGAAACCGCCGCCGCCCTGACGCTCGCGTACGTCACCGTCACCGGCACCCCTGTCTCGACGACCCACACCATCACCGGCTCTATCGTCGGCGTGGGCGCGACCCGCAGATTATCAGCCGTCAAATGGGGCGTCGCCGGCCGCATCGTCTGGGCCTGGATTCTCACCATCCCCGCCGCCGCCTTCGTCGCCGCCGTTTCATACTGGATCGTCTCAACCATCCACCACCTGGCAAACTAAGCCACAAGAGGCACAAAGATTTCCTGAACGCTTTTGCGCCTTTTGTGCTTTTTGTGGCTACTTCTTTTTGTGCTTTCTAGCGGCTGTGTTATCTTTTCCCCCTCAACCCAAGCCCGCGTAGCTCAGTGGATTAGAGCGTTCGCCTCCGGACCGATCTTTACCTTCCGGTTTTCCTGAACAAAATAGAAAACATCAATAAAAACGGCCTGTTTCTTGTCTCCCTCTGTATCCCCTAACGTCCCCTTGTGGCCTAAAAACCACTTCAAAAGGGGGACAAAAAGGGGGACACAATACCGTGGCTTGGGCCAACCTATCAACGTGCTCCTGTAGCGAGTGCGTTCGGCAAGCATCGAGGGCTTTCTGGTGTCCTAACGTGTCTTCTTGTGTCCTGAAAACCACGTAGAACGAGGGACGCCAAACAGATACACTAACGGTGGCTTGGGCCAACTCTATCAACGTGCTCAAGTGGCGAGTGCATCGCCAAGACAGAGGTGCAAATTGAAAATACTTCAACGAACAATCCGCAGGAAAAGAGGTAAGCACTGCGCACGCATCCGGTTTGAAGACAACAGCGGCAAGATTCACGAGATCATGCGCACTGCCGACAATAAGAGTGCAGCAAAGACCAGACTCGCTCAACTTGAGGCAGAGATTCTGGAAAAAGGAACAGCGAGATTCGAAGCGGGTAAGGTCACGTTTCGGCAGCTCGCTGAATACGTGAAGACCCGCTTCTATGTACCGGCCACTTATAGCGAAGATGGCTCAAAGATAAGCGGTGTCAGGAGTGTCCAGGCAGCCCACTCTTCTATAAAGAAGTTGGTCGAGTACTTCGGCGACAAGGATATAACCAAAATTGACGATGAGGCCCTCGAGAAGTACAAGGCACGCCGACTAAAGACGGTTAGCATCGCTACCGTTGATCGTGAGCTATGCAAAGCGCGAAAGATGTTTGGTGTCGCGCTGTCCAAAAAGTGGGTTTTCGATCATCCCTTCAAGACTGAAGCTGGCAAACAGTTGATCCAGGTTGCTGCTGAAAAGGGTGCTGTCGAACACGTATTGTCCGATGCCGAGGAGCAACGGTTGTTCGAGGCCCTCCAGACAGCGGACCGTCGTCATACAATTCCGGTGTTCATTGCAGCGCTTGAGACTGGCGCTCGATGGTCCAGCCTGGTCGAGTTCTTAAAGTGGAAACATGTCAACTTCAAAGCTGAAGAAGTGACAATCACGACCTACAAGGATAAGAACATGAAGCAGTGGGAGATTTCAGTCAGCATTCGATTGAAAGCCGAACTGCTCAAACTGAAACTTCAGAGGAACACCGACGATCCCGAAGAGCCGGTATTCGCAAGCGCCAGCGTGAACCTACGCAAGGTGTGGGAGGCTGTACGTAAGGAGGCCGGTATCCCTACAGTGCGCTTTCATGACTTGCGGCACACGTTTGCAACTCGCATGGCCGACGCTGGTATGGAGATGCAGGAACTGGCAAAGATCTTGGGCCACACTGACATCTCTATGACTTATAGGTACTACCACCTGACGAAGAAGGTGAACGACAAGATGCGAGACATACTCAACAAACGTGCAGCGATGTAGTTTGCGCTCCGTTAACCCATTTACGGAAAATAGACCGCTCAGGTCATACGCCCTGATCGATTTCAATCTGCGGCTCGGCACAATCTGACACTCTGAACCCCTTTGAAAAGCTTGAGCACCAAACCGCTCGTTCGGGGCCAATAAGCTGCAGGACTTCGTCGCGGTGGCATGGGAAAACAGCCATCCGCGCGTCGCGCAATGCTGCGAAGACTGCATCGGCCAAAGCATCGTCACCGAGCGCTTCGCGAACCTTGGGATGCAACAGGACGTCCAGCGTGGAAATGAGGCCCATATTCGGAAACCGGGCCGCGCAAATGCGTGTGCCTTTCTTCTCGTCCAGGATAACCACTGCCCCTTGCTCGGCGGCATATGCAATACTTGCAGCCTCTCCGTCATCGAGGGTTTCCGAGGCAGCCCCAGCAACAAGCATTTCGAAATGTTGCCAACCGGTTTCACCGAGAGTGACGATCGCGATATGTCCTTCCGCGACGATCTGCTGGAGACGATCCGCATGTGGACGTCCGCGCGACCGTCCTGTATCTAACTCACCGGGAATGACGTCAACAACAACAATTGGGTTCGGCAGTGCTCCGAGTATCGTCGGCGCACAACCGGTTGCGATGAGATTGATGACGGTGCTGGTGTCTGCGACCAACGTCATGAGCGGATCAATTAAGGAGATTGGTGACCTCATCGGTCTCGCTCCCCTCTAGCTCATGGCTGGTCAGAATTTCCCGTAATTCAACGCGGTCGAGATGAAGCATTCGGGCAAGTTGGCCTTCACTAAACAACTCTTTCCGGTAGGCTTCTGAGGCAAGGAGATTAAGGCGCAATGTGGTCGGACGGTCAGCGTCGGCCTTGTAGGCATCCGGTGCTGACAAATCGCCGAGAACTTGGCGGGCCTGCTCGTCAGTGATGCTGCCGTTGGCTTGGAACCAATCCCAAGTCCCTTGTTTGACGAGCCCAAGTTCTTCGAGGCGCCGAACCATGGCTTCGCGAGAAACGCCAAAGAAGTGGGATAGGATAATGACATGTCGCCGGGAAAGCTTATCCGAACCCGCGGTCACTTCTTGGAACTTTTGCATCACGGCGCGGGCGGGCGTCAAGAACGCGCGGCCGAAGGCATCAGCATAGCGCTCCTCACGTGAGTTCGCGCCCCTCTCCAAATGCAATACCTCCGGCTGACGTCGCGTTGAGATTAAGTGTCCCGTTTCGTGTGCGGCAGTTTGATTGCGGCGCTCGCGCGGATGATTTGCATTGAGAAGAATGCAGGCACCAAGCATTTCGTCATACGCGAACAACCCACAAATCCGCGAATCAAACCGACGAACGTAAACACGGATGCCGAGTTCCATTTCGAGCAGCGTCACGACATCCGTAAGCGGAGCAACGCCCAAGCCGAGGCGCTGCCTCAATTCCATCGCATCATTCTCGGCCTGCACCCGAACATCGCCTGGCAGAATAGGTCGTTCGGGAGGGTAACTCCGCGTCCACTTGATGCCGAGGAGGTTCTCAAGTTCGACCTCGGCTTTTGCAAGCTCTGCCAGCAAAGCCACCGCTTGATCCGTTACCTCATCTTCGGCGGAAATCATCGTTCTGAAGCGTGGGGCAAGGTCGATGTGAACCGACTCCTGCCGCAGCAGCGCATTAACCGACGTCTGATACAGCCTGGCCAGTTGCTGCAATTCATTCATGCGTGCCCGGCGCTCGCCCTTCTCGATGGCAACGATCGTCGTGCGCGCTACGTTGATCGCCTCAGCCGCTTGGGCTTGTTTGATCCTCAGCGCTTCGCGCGCTAGCCTGAGACGCTCGCCAATTTCGACGGGTGGAATTTGATTCGAAAGGGTCATGACTGCTCTCCCGATACCCAGTCCTTAATAAACGAGTTCTTGCCAAGCGAATCCATAAAGTTTTTCCATTCGCGGCTGTGTTGCTTCAACAGCCTGTCCAATTTCTGCTGCGACTCCGCTTCCGGGAGGCCTAGCGCTTCGCTCAGTTGGTATGCACTGAAATCCAGCGCCGTTGCATTCGCCCGAGAGTCAAGCAATGCCGCCAAGTGGTCAAGGTGCAGGGTGCCAGCAATCGCGTACTCGCGCATCGCCGAAGTGATTTTTGCTTTTTCAAAGGAAGTCGCCGCTCCACCGATAAACGTCGGTGCAGATAGATCCTCCCATACGTAGTTCTCTTTCGGTTCTTCCAGGTCGGCTGCATGAACGCTCAGGCGTCGCAGCATACATGCCGCGCAGATCCCACAGTGTCGCCACTTATTGCTAACACTGGAATGGCGGTTTTTTTGCCAACATGATTTGGTTTTGGACCACGATGAATCTCGGCATTCATCGACGAACTCCCGGAGCGTCTCAGCTTTCGTGTTCCATATCTGCGGGAATTCATAATGGACACTGTGTCCAAGTATTGCCTTTAGGAAAATCTCCATGCGGCGAGTGAACAGCGGGTGGCTGCGCCAATCCTCGCCGGCCTGCCCGACTGTTACTAAGCTTGGACCAAGCGCACCTTGCCCGCTTTCTGGAACAATGATCGTTCTCGCATTGGATAGGTAAGCTGCAATGCCGGTGATGACCGCAAACTTGAAGCCTCTTGACCTTGCTGATGACTCAACAAAGGGCTTCATTCCCGGAGAGATGTCGTAAGGGATTCTGGTGAATGCCTTGCGCTGGCGTAATAGCGCCTGGCCTTCATGAATTCCAGATCCAAGTCGGATGCGTACCAGTTTGTTCCCCGAGCGGCGCTCCATGAGGCCTGCTACAGCACACGAATCCAAGCCGTTGCTGAAGGGAATGACTGCTTCGACTTGCGGGTTAAGACTGAGCGGTATTTGCTCTGGCCGTATAACGTCTTTTCTCCTTGCGACGAATTGGAACTGCCATTTATCGCCCGTAAGGAATTCAACGGCGTCACGCAAAGACGTTTCAACCATGGTGGAATTCCAGTGCTGTGGATCGTGGACGGGGATTCGCAGCATGAAATGCCGCTGCCACGTATAGGCGGGACGGTGCTTCGTCCTGTCGGCGAATTCCACGGCTGCAGCAACGAGTAAGGCATCCCATGCCACGGGTTCCCACTTCGCGAAGAAGTAGGATTCCAGACTAGCAGTAGAGAACTCAATTTGTTCCTCGATTTTGCAGGGCAACGCACCTGATCGCGGTCGTACCCCAGGTTCGAACACGTCGATTTCGAGCACGGATTCTGATAACCGTTCGGAGCGTGCATTGGCGGTACTCATTTGATGCGGGGTCCTTCATCAATTCCATCCCGCTTCACGGCTGAGCGGGTGGGTCTGCCGTTGTCGACTTTCAGGATTTGTCGTGCGAGGTCGGCGACCGACGTTTTCGCGCTCGCTTGCTCTAGTCGCGTCCTTACATCAGTGGTACGCGGTGTGCCCGCCTTTCTCAGAGTGTGTTCTTCGATTTGGCGGTTCGATTTAGCGAGTCGTTCGGCGAAAGCGCGTTCAACTGCCTGAACGGCAGTGATGACAGTAACTTCTTCTTGCTTTGAACTGCGCATTACATCTTCAAGAACTCGTCTGCCCATTCCACTACCAGCTTCTGGCCGTAGAGCTTCAAGCCGCGCCGAGACGTCATCCTTAAACAGCAAGGCTTGCTGCTGTTCACATAAAATCCGAAGCCCGTCTATAAAACGTGGGCTCATTTCGTCGTAGCAATCCTTGGCAAGCGCTGGCATTATCGCCGTGCTGATTTCATCGAGCTCGAACGCACAGTTGTACGCACGTTCGGCGACGGTTCGCCATCTAGGCTTCATTGGCAAGCTTCTATGTGGGCCATCGCTCATACAGCAAAACCTCGATGTCAGAATCGTAAATCAAAATACCTGACAATGTCAACCTCATTTTTTGAGGATATTGTTAACAGATCAGGCGCCTCCCACTACTTCGTAGATCCGGATACCTTCTGCCTCACACGTACGTCCAGTCGGTGTTTCTAGCAGCACTAAATTAAAAAAAGGAGCGGTACCCAGTGGGGTGATTCACTAGGAAATCTCCAGAAGGAACCGCCGTAATGAGATTTTTACTTGGCGTCCTCGTTGGTTACACCGTGCGAGGCAAACACAAACTGCTTATCAAAGTTCTTGTGACACTGCTGGTTGTGTGCTTTGTGTCGGCTGTCGCATTGCCGGCAATTGCGCTTTTGGCGCTGAGACTTGACGTCCAACGTGAGCGCCGGTCTAGACCAGTTCAAACTAAGGTGCCAGTCGTCAAAGGACTGACCTATGAAGATGCCGAGAGGAAGCTTCATGCCGCTAACTTGAACATTCGACTGTTGGCGACACGCTACGATTCGGCCCTTCAACCCGGATTGATTATCGATCAAGTTCCCGCACCTGGGGAGGAAGTAGCTGTCGGCTACTCGGTTGGCGTTACCGTCAGCAAAAAGGATTTCGCCGGCCCTGGTCCATAACGCAAAAGCTTGCTGAATTGGACCACATAAGCCACACGCTGCGTTCCTGCGTATCCAGCCTCCCTGTCTCTCAATTACGCGCGACACTACGAATCGTTCGCGAACAGCCGGAGGTCTCACGTAGTTACTTCTCCGAGGTTGCTAACATGAAAAATGTTTTCTCTCTTCGCAAGCGTTCATTCCTCTCCCCTGTCTCAACCGGTTATACGTCCCATATCTTGGCTGAGGTTGAATCCTCCAACCAGGGCGAATACAGGTGGGGACACAACATGCTTACCATTGCCGATTGCCGGCGCAGAGTCCAGATCGAATTCTTTTTGGGGACCAAGCGAGAGCGTCGCCGATCTCTGGCTAAGATCAATTTGCTCATTGCCATTCTCACGCGCTTTCGTGACGTGCTCACTAAAGAGATCGCGTTAATCGAGAAAGCAAAAGCCAAATAGGTTCATAGAAAACAATCGCGGTCCAACTCGCAGATAAAGCTGTCATTCAGGTAACGGCCGGGAGTGAGTTGGACCACGATGTCTGGATTTACTGGAGTCAACTGTTCTGCGGGATGAAGAAAGAGAGGCAACTAATGCCAACGACTAAACATGAACTGCTCGATTGGTTAATGGATGTACCAGAAGATGCCGAAATAGGAACTGACGGAGCCGGACTCGCTTTGCTGGCAATTCTTGGCACCAACGTTCACCTGTTAGAGGTCGGTCGGATTCCAAATGCGGACGAACTCTATGCCGAAGCGATCAATCAGGCAATGATGGAACGACTACGGCGGATTCATGCAGCAGGTGGAGAAACGGAGACAGGCGTAATAATAGTAACCTTTCAAGGTTATATATCAGGTATTCCAAGTCTATTCTCAACAGACTTCAATACGTCCTTTATATTCAAGAATACAGAACAGGCAGAAAGTTTTATGACAGAGTTTGCAGACGAGCTCCACAATCCGCAGATTCTCAACTGCCCGTAATCCGACCAGCGAATATTTGCACTGTTCTTCTCCCACGAGACGCTCCAGTCATTCGCAACATCAACCACTTTCACCGAGAGCTAAAAACTATGGGACACTCGCGACCCCGTCCGAAACATCTTGCAAAGAAGCTCCTGCAAATCCGCCGCAGCTTAAGAGTGTCTCAAGGAGAGTTGGTCAGACAACTCGGTGTTCAAGCTCTGATTGACCATACGACTATTTCCAAGTACGAACTCGACAAGAACGAACCGCCGCTCGCTATCTTGCTCGCCTACGCTCGCCTGGTCGAAATTCCTGTCGAACAAATCATTGATGATGAAATCGAGCTAACGATTTGAATTACGCAAGCACCGCTATGTTTTCCAATCTCAATCACTGCAAACACTAGTCGCGACGCACTGTTCACACAGGTAATTCAGAAAGAACATAGTCATGCAGATCCGACTACGTCCGCGCTAGCGGATGGATACAACGTAGCAGCGCTCTTCAAGGTGGCACTTCTGACCTTGAAGGCTGCGGGCATAGTGGTTGGTCCATCTCATTTTCGATTATCCTATCTTCGTGATCAGTGGACGAAACCATCACGGTGTTAGCTTGACTGAGCTAATCAGTCGGTCTACTCGTGTAAACCAATCAGCGCCACAATGCTCATTCAACAACATCAGGATCTGTTGTCGATTAAGCAGTTCAATTCGCAGGTCATCGTCGGCCACTTTTAGCGCCCCCTTTTCGTAACGACCGGTTGTCACCAACACACCCTTCGTCGCTTTGTGCTGGTCAATGGTTCCGACCAACACACGCACCTCACCTTTGCCTACAGGATTGGAGTCATTCCACTTTTTCGACTGAATCACTACTAACCCCTTCTTGCCGAGGGTGTGGTCCTTAGCCAGGACATCAGCGCCATCATCATTACCTCTCGCAGTCACTAAGACTTCGAAGCCCATGTCCTCAAAAACGACGGCGCAAAGCCACTCGAGTTCTCGCCAATCGAGTCCCAGAAGCACTCGCGTCGCTTGATCTGAAGTGTGAGAGCTTTCGATATACCTAGCGCGGATAATTGCTTGAGCATCAAATAAGCCGGACAAATAATTATCGGTAACCCGATCGTAATATGCATACAAAAATGCGTCCATCACATTTAATGCCTGTCGCGGATGTTGTGGAAGTAGGTCAATAATCCAACCCACCCCTTCCCAGACAGGATATCTTCCTTCAGAGCGAACGTGATCGATCAAGCGACGTTCATGCTCGCTCAAGTCTTCAGAGGATTTTCTCTTATCGTTAAGAAGAGAGATAAGAATTTGAGCATCGAGCGCATCCGCGGGATTAGATCCCGTTGAAATCAAGAAATGCCTAAGTAAGAGTTTCACTTCATCATCAGATCGAAGATGCACTGTTCGAAGCCACTCTTGCCGATGCGTGTCTGAAGGAAACATATTACGTATAAAGGTCTTTCCGCGAGGCGGCTTACGAAGCAGTTCCAGCCAGTCTTCAAGAGGCGTTTCCCGTACATCGAGTATTTGTGAATCAGTCATAACAATT
>DASVGE010000191.1:0-6834 GCA_036379695.1 Pyrinomonadaceae bacterium
ACCAACCAGCGGCGACTCGAAATCACGCTCGCCCGCCGGCGTCGAAAGTCGAAAACGCATGCCGTTCAACGAGAACTCCGGATCGTGAGCAGTAACATCAGCATCCGTTTTGACTGCGTAACGAATCACTCGCAGACCATCCTTCTCGAGTGACGCCGCCAGCTCGACGCCGTAAGGATCGTCAACGTTGATGACGGAATTGCGTGGCCGCGATCCGAGGCGACCGTCAAACAGCCGCTGCTTCGCGTACCAGTAATTCTCCATCGTCTTGTGATAGTCGAGGTGGTCGCGCGTGAGATTGGTGAAGATGGCGACCGCGTATTCCAGTTCGTCACAACGATGAAAATCCATTGCCTGCGAAGAACATTCCATCACCGCCGTACGACACCCGATTTCGACCGCGCGGCGCAGCAGACGCTGCATGTCGGGAGCTTCAGGCGTGGTGCGATCCGCTTTGAAGCGCTCCTTGCCGAGGCGATATTCGACGGTGCCCGTCATCGCCACGAGTTCACCGGCCTCTTCGGGAATGGAAGCGATCAAGTAGGCGGTGGTGGTCTTGCCGTTGGTGCCGGTGATGCCGGCGAGTTGCAGTTCGCGGGATGGATGGTGTTGCACTTCGGACGCGGCGAGCGCCATCGCGCAACGAACATCCTCGACCTGAAGCCACACGCCGGTGAAACCGTCCGGCGCGGGACGCTCGGACAAAACCCCGACGGCGCCCTTTTCCATCACCTGCGGCACAAACTTGTGCGCATCAAAGAGGGCGCCGGTTACAGCGGCGAAGAGTGTTCCCTTGCCTATACGCCGTGAATCATGACTCACGTCGGTGACTTCGACTGTCTCGTCACCGGTGAGCTTTGCCTGCGTTTTGGAAGCGAGTTGTTTGATGGTTACAGGTTCAGGCATATGGTCGAATGAGCGCCTCTTTGGAGTGCGGCGGCTCGCCGCCGCTTTGGCCAAAGCGGTGCCGAGGCACCGCACTCCAAGGAGGCGCTCAATACTCTAGCATGTTATTGACTTGGGGGTTTCACCACCACTGCCGGAATATTCTGATCGCGCACCAGTTGATTAAACGCAGGTACGTCTGTGCGCATTAACTGGGCGAGCTTCTGCAATTCCGCGTCGATCTGCGTAACGATCTCATCGTAAACGGCGTATGACTGGGCCGTCGGCCCCGCTTCGGCGCTGCCGACTACGCCGCCAAGTGCCGCGAGTTTGTTGTTGAGACGGATCGGATAATTCAGCGGATCCTGGTTGCTCTGGTTCTTCGTCTGGTAGAGCGTCTCTTCGATCGCCGTCAGGTTCTTGTTCAGCGCCGTTCCGGCATCGTTCACGGCTTTGAAGTTAGGCTGACCCGCGCCGCGCTTCAACAGATCCTCGACCTGCCGCCGCACGTCGCGGATCTGAATGATCGCGTTGTGCGTTTCACTCAACTTGTCGCGTATCTTCAAACTCAACTCGAGTTGCTTCGCGTAATCCGCTGGTGTGGTCGTCACACGCGGATCGGGTTTGATCTCGAAGTTCTCAGTCAGCGTCTTACCGTCAACCGTGAGTTTTACCTGGTACGTTCCCGGCGGCATCTTTGGACCACTGATATTCCCGGCCCAAAGAATCATCCCCGGAAAGCGCACCGCGTCTGCATGTCGCGTATCCCATACAAAACGATTCAGCCCCACTTCTGTTGGCAACGGCGGCGCAGCGCCACCACCAAAGCCACCTTCGCCCGGAGGCGGCGCCGGCGTCGAAGCCGTTCCCTCATCCCGGCGCGCGCGAGCGGTGAACTTCCGGATCGACTTGCCTGACGTGTCGAGAAACTCCAGCGTCATATCAGACGTTGGTTTCGCTTTCAAAGAATAGTAAACGACAACGCCGTTCGCCGGATTGCGACCAAGCGTCGCCGCTGGCCCACCGCCAAAACCACCACCACCCGGCATGCGATAACTCTCCTTCGGTTTGAAGAGACGTGTTTCGCTCACCGAGTTGAAACCACCAGCATCGATCAACTGGTGCAACAACGGTAGGTCATCGAGAATCCAGAACGACCGGCCCTGCGTCGCGACTACCAACTCCTTCTCACGTTTGTGAATCGCGAGATCCGTGATCGGCACGACCGGCAGGTTGAGTTGCAACGACTGCCAGCGCTCGCCGTTATCAAACGAGACGTACATGCCGGTTTCGGTTCCCGCATAGAGCAGGCCACGCCTGTTCGGATCCTCACGGATCACACGCGTGAAAGCCGTGTCGGGAATTCCGTTCGTGATCTTCTTCCACGTCTTCCCGTAGTCGCTGGTGCGGTAAAGATACGGTTTGTTGTCGTCCCACTTGTACATCGTCCCAGCGAGGTAAGCCGTGCCTGCATCGTGCGGCGACGCTTCGAGCGAGTTGATCTGCATCCACTCCGGCATGATGCTGGTGGGTGGCGTGACGTTGGACCAGTTCTTGCCGCCATCACGCGAGAGATTTACCAGGCCGTCATCGCTTCCGGCCCAGATAGTTCCCGCCTGCACGGGCGATTCCATCAGCGCGAAGATCGTCGCGTAGTATTCGACGCTGGTATTGTCCTTTGTGATTGGACCACCGGAAGCGCCCTGCTTCGACTTGTCGTTGCGCGTCAGGTCCGGGCTGATGATCTGCCAGCTGTTGCCTTCATCAGTCGACTTGAAGAGCACGTTGGCTGCCGCGTAAAGCGTGTTCGGATCGTGTGGTGAAAACACGATCGGGAAGTTCCATTGAAACCGGTACTTCAACACGTCCGCGCCCGCGCCCATCGGATTGTTTGGATACGGAGTGACGTTGCGTTCCTGTCCGGTGCGATGATCGTATCGGGTCGTCAGCCCACCGTAGGAACCGGCAAAGATGATGTTCGAATCCTTTGGCGAGGGCGCGATCCAGCCTGACTCGCCGCCGCCAACATCATGCCAGTCGCTCGTCCCAATGCCGCCGCCAGTCGTGCGACTCTTGATGCGTATCGTCGAGTTGTCCTGCTGCGCGCCGTAGACGTTGTAAGGAAAATCGTTGTCGATCGCCACACGATAAAACTGTGCGGTGGGTTGGTCCTGTTCCGTCCAACTTCGCCCGCCGTTGAAAGTGACGTTGGCGCCGCCGTCGTTGCTCTGGATCATGCGGTTCGGATCGTCCGGGGCGATCCATAGATCGTGATTATCGCCGTGCGGTACCTGAATGGTGCTGTAGGTGCGCCCGCCGTCATTCGAGCGAAAGAACTGGACATTCAAAACGTAGACCGTATCGGCGCTTTTCGTATCTGCGTAGATGCGCGTGTAGTACCACGCGCGCTGGCGCAGGCGCCGGTCCTCGTTGATCCTTGTCCACGTCGTGCCGCCGTTTTCGGAACGAAAGACGCCGCCGTCTTCAGCTTCGACAAGCGCCCACACGCGTTCGGGATTCGCGGGCGAGATTGCGATTCCGACTTTTCCGATCATCCCTTTCGGAAGGCCGGGATTGCGCGTCAGTTCAGTCCATGTGTCGCCGCCGTCAGTCGATTTGAAGATGCCACTGCCTGGACCACCACTCTCGAGCGTCCACGGTTTGCGATAGACTTCCCAGAAGCCGGCGTAGATCGTGTTGGGGTTCCCCGGATCGAGAATCAGATCGATCGCGCCCGCCTTGTTGCCGCGATTCAGGATCTTTTCCCACGTCTTGCCACCGTCTTTGGAACGAAAGACTCCGCGTTGCTCGTTAGGTCCCCAGACATGACCCAAGGCCGCGACGTAAACCAGGTCCGGATTCTTCGGGTGCACACGGATGCGCGGGATCTGTCGCGTGTCTTCGAGACCAACGCGCTTCCATGTCTTACCGGCATCGATCGATTTGTAAACACCATCGCCGTGCGAGACGTTGCCGCGGATCGGCGACTCACCCATGCCGACGTAAATCGTGTTGGGATCCGAATCTGCAACGGCGATCGCGCCCACGGAGCCCGTTCCAAACACGGAGCCGTCGCTGACCGATTCCCAGTTGATGCCACCATCCGTGGTTTTCCAAACGCCACCGCCAGTCGCGCCGTAGTAATAGACAAACGGCTGCGAAGGAACACCAGCGACTGCCGCCGAGCGCCCGCCACGATAGGGACCGATGCTGCGATACTGTAGGGCTTTGATCAGGTCTGCTGGTTTGGGCGGTGCGGTCGAGTTTTGGCCGTAGACCGGCGCGGCGAGAAAAGTCAGCGCTAAGGCGAGGCAGAGAATGACGCTCTCACGAGACGCACGACACGTCTTGAACATTTGGATGGGCTCCTTTACTTTTGGCACTGATTAGACGATGGCTTGCGGCTGCAAATATTAACACATATGCGAATCGGCACTATCAAACAGATCTGGCGCTTTGCGGTGAAGTCGATGGGAGGCGAACAGCTCGACTCGTGCACCGTCGGCATGCGCGGCATTCCCGGCGATCGTGGTTGGGCTGTCAGGGACGAGACGGCGAATAAGCTCGCGACGGGATCGCGGTTTCCGTTGTTGATGCAATGCTCGGCGCGTTATCGCGAGCCGCCGGAGAATGGGTTTGTTCCGCACGTCGATATGCGTTTGCCTGATGGGGGACAGATTGGCAGCGATCTTGTCGATGTGAATGCGCGTTTGACTGAGCTACTTGGCAAACCTGTTTCACTTTCTCAGCTTTCCGCTGGCGACGGCTCCGAAACGGGGTTGATCCAGTTAGATACAGCTCGGGGGACGTATTTCGATGTCGCGCAGATTCATGTTGTAACCAGCGCTTCGCTTGTGGAGATGAAGCGTGTCGAACCGGCAGCAGATTGGGATGTGCGACGCTTCCGGCCGAATTTCTTTGTTGAAACTGAGGCGGGTTTGGCAGGTCTTCTGGAAGCGGAGTGGAAGGGACGCACGCTCCGGATCGGTGAGGTTGAGCTGCTGTGTGAGATTCCGTGTGAGCGTTGTGTGATGACGATTCACGCGCAGACGGAGCTGCCGAAGGATGAGAGCATCTTCCGCACGATTACGAAGGAAGCGGGAAAGAACCTGGGAGCGTATGCGTGTGTTTTGAAACCCGGTGAAGTTCGGGTAGGCGACATCGTCGAGCTGAATTAAGCCGCAAAAAGGCACAGAAGTTTTAGCCGCAAAAAGGCACAAAAGGCACAAAAACTTTTAGGAAACATTTTTGTGCCTTTTGTGCCTTTTTGTGGCTAATTGATTTCTTCGCGGAGTGGGCGGCTCATTAGTTCGGCGACGGCGTCGCGGGCGGGTTTGCTGTCGTAGAGGACGGCGTTCACTTCGTTGGTGATTGGCATTTCGAGGCCGGCGCGATCGGCGAGCTTTTTTACGGCGCGCGCGGTGTTGATGCCTTCCGCGACTTCGTTTAGCTCGGCGGTGATCTCGGCGAGCGTTTTGCCTTTTCCGAGTTCCTCGCCCACGAATCGATTTCGAGAAAGATTTCCGGTACACGTCAATACCAGATCTCCCAGGCCGGCGAGTCCCATCAACGTTTCGATCTGCGCTCCTTCGCGGCGTGCGAGACGCGTGATCTCCGCCAGTCCGCGTGTGATCAGCGCCGCCACACTGTTCGCGCCGAACCCGAGACCCGTAGTCATGCCGGCAGCGATTGCCATCACGTTCTTGACCGAACCGCCAATCTCGGCGCCGATGATGTCTGTGTTCGTGTAAATGCGAAGGTTCTCGAAACTAAAGTCATTCTGCACCGTGCGCGCCGCGACGCTGTCCTTACTCGCTGCGACGATGGCTGTCGGATGACCAGCGACGACTTCTTTCGCGAACGATGGTCCGGACAGGCAGACGAATGAATAAGGGCTGCCGAGAACTTCCCTGGCGATTTCGGAGATTCGCTTGCCACTCTCGATCTCGATCCCTTTTGAAACGCTGACGATGATCGCCGCTTCCGCTAACAGCGGCGACATCGCAGTTAACAACTCTCGCGCCGCATGTGATGGAGCAGCAAAGACGACCATCGAAGAGTCGCGCAGTGCAACTTCAAGGTCGCCAGTTGCACTCACGTTCGACGGAATCGACGTCGAACTCAAATAACGTGAATTGATTCGCTCTTCACTAATCGATCTCACAACTTCAGTATTCCGCGACCAGAGACGCACCTCATGCCCCGCGCGAGCAGCCATGACCGCCAGCGCCGTCCCCCAACTGCCCGCTCCAATGATCGCGATCTGCTTCAGATCTGAGACTCCGTTCCTCGCGCCAGGCGACCGATGTTGCCGCGATGCGCAAACACAATCAGCAGCGCGCCCGTAATCGCTGCCGTCATTAAGGGACGCGGATCAGCGACCGGCGCGACAAATACATTCTGCAACCAGACAAATAAAGGGATCAGTGCCGCAGCAGTGATAGAGCCCAGCGACACGTAGCGCGTAAAGAAAACAATACTGACGAAAACAACACCGGCGCACAGCAACGCGACTGGAGCAAGCACGAGAAAGACGCCTACACCTGTCGCCACCCCCTTGCCGCCACGAAACCCGAGCCATACCGGAAAGATGTGACCAACGATCACCGCAATCGCCGCGGCTGCTTTCACCCAAACACTGCCGGAAAAACTCTCTGCGATGAGCACCGCGGCAGCGCCCTTCGCCGCATCCAGCAACAACGTCAACACACCCGCGGCCTTGCCCGCACGACGCGAAACATTCGTCGCTCCCGTGCCGCCCGAACCAGTCTGCCGGACATCGCCACCGCTCTTCGTCCGCACAATCAAATATCCAAATGGGATCGAACCGATCAGGTAAGCAATAACGACAACGAGGAGAGTTCGCAATGAATTACTCCACTTGAAATTAGGCGCCTCCCTGGAGTGCGGTGCCTTGGCACCGCTTTGGTCACTGGCTAAAGCGGTGCC
>DASVGE010000192.1:0-13418 GCA_036379695.1 Pyrinomonadaceae bacterium
ACGCACTTCGTACGACAGTGGTTCGTCGAGCGGGTATGCTGAGCCAAGCTCGATCTTGATTGCCTCGGCTGTTCGTTCACCGATCAGCAAGTTGTACTTCCTCTTGATGTACTGGATGATCGCTTCATCCATCTCGTTTCCCGCCACGCGCACCGCGCGCGAATACACGATACCGCTGAGACTGATCACGGCGATATCCGTCGTGCCGCCGCCGATATCGACAACCATGTTTCCGTGTGGCTCAGTAATCGGCAAGCCGGCTCCGATCGCCGCCGCCATTGCTTCTTCGACTAGATAAACCTCGGAAGCCTTGGCCCGGTACGCCGAGTCTTCGACAGCACGGCGTTCGACTTGAGTGATCTCAGAAGGGATACCGATCACGACTCGTGGGCTAACCCACGTTTTGCCGTTGTGCGCCTTGCGGATGAAGTGCTGAAGCATCTTCTCCGTAACTTCGAAGTTGGCGATCACTCCGTCCTTCATCGGCCGGATAGCGACGATGTTGCCTGGGGTTCGGCCCAACATGTCTTTGGCGTCACGTCCGACAGCTTCGACCCCGTTAGTTACTTTATTAATCGCAACGATGGAGGGTTCTGAAACTACGATGCCGCGTCCCTTTGCATAAACCAACGTGTTTGCCGTCCCGAGATCGATAGCAAGGTCGCTGGAAAACAGACTGAAAATAGATTTGAAAGCCATCTGGACTTTTTCACTTCCCGTGGTTGGTAGAAATGGAACTTCGGGTGGGATCGGCGGCGGAATTGTCGCCCAAACACGTCCGAAACCCTAAGATACACTCTCAACCTACAAACCGTAAACCGGAAACTTTACACTGGTTAGCTGTTGTGTGCCAGCAACGAATAATCAATTAACGGTCTCGGCGTTTGTCGCGGTTTCCGTTTCGATGTTCGGGACGCGTTTTGCAGACTCGCGAGGCGTCAAATCGGCTGCGAAGCGCACACAGTTTTTGTTGGCGGCTTTCGCCTCATACATGGCGGTATCCGCGCAGGCAATCAGTTGTTGGGGGGAAGAAGCGTGTTTCGGAAATGCTGCGACACCGAAGCTCGCAGTCAGGGAAAGTTGTAGACGCCGGCCGCCGGTAAAGTTGTGACGCGTGATCCGGTGTCGAATACGTTCAGCTACCTGGCCCGCCAACTCCGTTCCGGTGTCGGGCAAAACGATGACGAATTCGTCGCCACCGTAACGAGCTACAGCGTCAGTGTCGCGTATCGAGGAGAGAATCACTGTCGCCATCTCCATCAGCACGTGCGAACCAACCAGGTGACCGTGTTCGTCGTTGATCTGTTTGAAGTCGTCGAGATCGAGAAACAAAGCCGCGACACTGGATCCGTAACGTCGTGCACGCCGGATCTCGTTGAGGAGAAACTGTCGCAGGTACCTGGCGTTGTGAAGCTTTGTGAGATCGTCAGTTTGTGAGAGTCGCTCAGCCTCGGCGATGCGAACGGCATTGGCGAGCGCGGAGGCGATTGGCAGTGAGAGCGAGTCGAGTAACGCCACGTCGGTTTTCTTGAAAGCATGCGATCCGGTGCCCTCGCGAATACCTTCGATCACGCCAAGTATCCGCTCACCGCAGATCAACGGAACCGCGACCACGAATCTTCCACGCTCTTTCCGCTTGATGATTCCCATTCCGGCTGCCGCGCGTCTGGCCGCTTTGGTTTCAGAACCGATGGGAAGATCCGGTTCGAGGAGGCGTTCCCACTCGTCGTCGGTCCTTAAACCTTCCTGGCCGGCTTTTCTGACTGCGATTGCTTCCAGGGTGGCAGTTTCAAAACCCTTCGATTCGGAAAACAGGTAGATGGCCCAACGGTCAGCTTTAATCAAACCCTGCAAGCCGGCGAGCGCGGTGTTGGCCGCTCCGTTTTGATCGCCGCTGTAGTGCAAGGACGTCACGAGATCAAACGCGGCTCTCAGATCGCTGAATTTGATCTTGGGCGGCAGAGAAGAAGGGCTGGTTTCTGTAGGTGGCTCAAAATTTTCCGGCAATCGCAGTTCGCCGGAGCCGCCGTGGCCTTCGATCTCGCGAAGCATTGCCGGAAGTTGGGCCGACTTGTCCGCGATGGCGAGGAACCCAAGCCGTTTGAGAGAGGCGCTGTCGAGGCTGCGTAGATTGTGACTCTGATACCCGTTGGTCTGGCGCCGGCACGCCACGATGGGCGCTCCCGGCCAAAACGCTTTCGCATGATCGATGGCGGTGTGGAGCTCGACCATATCCGCGCCGGGCACAACTTCATAAAGCACGGCGAGCGGCGGTGGCCCTTCGGGGTCGGCCAGACCCTCGCGTTTTCGTTGTTTGGCAAGTGCGACTTCGACTTCGACTTCGCGCAGTCCTTCGATCAGAGTCTTCACGCCAGCCGCACGCAACGCCTCGATCAACTCGTAGGCTGGTGCTTCGTGAGCGTCCGTCAAAAGTATTACGTGACTCATCTGATTAGGTCCTGCGTCCGGAAAGTGCAACCTTGTACTGACTGCTGTTCCCTTGTGAATCGCGTGCCTCGACCGTCAGCTCGCGTGCTGCACCGGCCGTGACTTGAATCTGAAATGCTCCGTTGATCGCGGCGTTCGTCTCGCGTCCTGACACGCGAATCGTCGTGCCCGGCTCGGCTTTGCCGCGAATGATATAGATGCTGCCGCCTAAGAGTTCGGCGGTGAGATCTGAAACTGAGACTTGAGAGCCAGTGCCGCGCGTCGTAACGATAAACTTCAGCGGGTCGCTCCAGTCGCTGGCCTGACCACTGGCAGCAGTTGCCCGTACGCGCCAGAAGTAAACACCCGGACGAAGATCGCTGGCGCCGAACTCAGTCGCCACTAACTGATCGCGCTCGATCACTTTTCCATCGGCAACGAAGAACGGAGAGGTCGCGACTTCAACGCGATAATAAGACGGCGTGCCTGATTGCGGACGCTGCCACTTCAACGCTACGCTCGCCGCACCGTTGGCCCCGACCAACACCTGCTCGAGATCGTGTGGCTTCGCCGGTTGCGGCACGTCCAACAACTTCTGCGCGGGTGAAAGTCGGCCCGAGTTGTTAACCGACACATATTCGCCGCCGCGGATCGCAGTCTTATCACCGGCTTGGTTGGTCGTTTCAATCGCACCACTGGCAACGCGAATTTCTTCAGTGCCTTCCGGATTAACACCAAAGCTCGCGTTCGTCTGTTCGCCCACGGCGCTCTTGGTTTTGGGCGTTTCGACCACGTTGGTGGTGCCGTCTACCTGCTGCTCCGTGCGAACAGACAACTGACCGCTATCGACCACGACGTGAACGTTTGTCCGTTTACCGTCGTCGGCGCGGGCGTTGTCACGCACGATGATCGTGCTGTTTGGCTTGACGACCAGGGTTGAGCCGTCGGCCAGGCCGATACGAGCCCGACCGCTGGCCTGGGTTTGCACCGTGTCGCCTGGGTAAAGCTCTGTCTCGCTGCTGGCGGGAATCGTTTCCCGGGTGGCCGCGCGAATAACACGCACGTCGCCCTCGAAGGACATAAACCGGGCGCCGGCGGGGTGTTTGAGTTGGGCTACGTTCCGGAGGGGATTTCCATACTTCCAGACGTAGAGGCCCGCGCCGGCCGCGAGGCAACAGAGTGTGAAGATGGTGATTACCAGATAGACGAAACGCTTCTGAATAATCCACCAATCAAAAGCAAAATGACTGGTTTTATTCCTGACCATGGGTTAATCGACTTGGTGGAGGGGCCCAACCATCGGTTGAGACCAGGTGAGTCCGAAGGTGTTGGTGGCGATTAGCCACCAGATCCAGGTAGCAACACTCCCGAATCGGAATTTAACACACGAGACAAATGGCGTTCAAGACGTTTAAATCATTTTAGCCGCAGATTTCGCAGGTGAACGCTAATCTGACCTGTTTTATCCGCGAAAAACTGCGGCTTACTCGAAATCAGGTGGGAGTTCGACCTGGAGTTTGGTTTCTTCTTTCGGCGGGAACAAGAGGGAGGCGACGACCGAACCTACCAGCACAAGTGCCACAAAAACTAAAGAAAACTTGATGGGAATGTGTAATCCAGTCGCGCCCAGAAGCATCTTGAAGCCAATAAAAGTGAGCACAACCGCCAGCCCGACCCGCAAGTAGCGAAACTTCTCCACTACCCCCGCCAGCAGGAAGTACATCGAACGTAAACCCAGGATGGCGAAGACGTTGGAGGTGTAGACGATGAAAGTGTCAGTCGTAATCGCAAAAATCGCCGGAATCGAATCAACGGCGAATACCAGGTCGGTAACTTCCACCACGATGAGCACGAGCAGCAGCAGTGTACCTGTCCGTTTACCGTCCAACGTGGTAAAGAACTTCTGCTCGTCGTATTGATGTGAAATGGGGAAAAACCGCGTCACCAGACGCACTACCGGGTTCTGATCCGGGTGAACGTCGATCTCTTCCTGCCGGAACATCTTGATTCCGGTGTAAATCAGAAAGCCGCCGAAGATGTAGATAATCCAGTGGAAGCGTTCGATCAGCGCGGCGCCGACGAAAATCATCGTCAGACGCATTACCAGGGCTCCCATCACGCCCCAGAAGAGCACGCGATGTTGAAACTTCGCCGGTACCTTGAAATAGGAAAAAATCAGCAGGAAGACGAAGAGATTGTCGACTGAAAGCGACAGTTCGATGATGTAGCCGGTGAGAAACTCAAAGCCGCGTTGCGAGCCCTGATAGCGAAAGACGAGCCCGGCAAAGATCATCGCCAGCGTTACCCAAACGCCGGTCCAGATCCACGCTTCTCGATACCTAATGTTGTGAGCTTTGCGATTAAAGAGCCCGAGGTCCAGGCTCAGCATTGTCAAAATGAATAAACTGAATCCAACCCACAACCAGTTTGCGCCGCTCAATGCGTCCATGAAGAAAAGTAAAATAGCATCAGGCTCGCGTCTGAGCAAATGAGCAAATCTGCGTCAGTCTGCGGCTAACCAGTTGCGACTACTCGCGCCTCTCAACTACAATCCGCAGTTTCTGAAAGGTAATAAACAATGCTCAAACAACTCGGACGACTCGAACGAACCCGCAATATCGTCATCCTGGGATTTGCCATCCTGATGGCCGTCAGCTTGATCTTCTTCTACGCCCCCGGCCGCTCCGCCAGCAATATGGACCCAACCCGAAGCACCGAAGTAGTTGCAAAAGTGGGCTCAGACCGCGTCACTGTGGCTGATCTCGCACGCATCAGGCAAAACTACATGCAAATGTTTGGCAACCGTATCAACCTGGCCCAGCTAGGCGGCAACAAGCGTTTCCTCGACGGCCTGATCAGCAAACTGGTGATCAATCAGGAAGCTGAGCGATTGGGCCTGGGCGCCAGCGATGAGGAGGTCAAGGAGAGAATCAAGAAGCAGTTTACTGATGCGTCCGGCTCCTTCGTCGGTTATGAGAAATACAAAGAGGCCATCATCTCGCGCTATGGCGACATCGAGAAGTTTGAAAACGATATTCGCGCCGAGATCGCGCAGGAAAAACTGCGCGCATTTGTAACCGCGAGCATAAACGTTTCAGACGCGGAGATAGAAGAAGAGTATAAACGGCGCAACTCAAATTTCGACGTCACTTACGTCGCCCTCGCCGCCGACAAACTCGCCGAGAAGATTCAGCCGAGCGACGACGAGCTGCGCAGTTACTTCGAGAGCCACAAAACTGATTACCGTTATCTCGAGCCACAGAAGAAAATTCGTTACCTGTTTATCGATCAGGAAAAGGTTGGTTCCAAGCTGCAGATTTCGGACGCGGATTTAAAAACCGAGTTCGATAATCTCAGCCCCGAGTTCAAGCAAGCAGGCGTTAAGGTTCAGCAGATCGTTCTGAAAGTCGCGCGCAAGGATCTGGACGCACAGGTAGAACAAAAGGCCAAAGACATCATCGCCAAACTGCGTGGTCCGGATGGAAAGGTAAAAGAGGAAGCATTTGCGGAAGCAGCAAAGGGACAGTCTGAAGATCCGGCGACGGCCCGGAACAACGGATTTCTGCTAGCTCCTTTCAAGAAGAGCCCGCCTAACAAACCACACGGGCTTTATGAACGAACTCTGGAAATGCAGCCGGGCGATATGTCTGACATCCCGATTCGTTATGGCGGTGACTGGTACATCCTGCGACGCGGCGACAGTGTTCCGAAGACGTTTGAGCAAGCCAAGCCGGAATTGCTGGTGTCGATGCGCAACCGTCGTGGCTATGGCGAAGCATTCAAGCTGGCGCAGAAAGCCAAGACGCGTTTACAGGAAACAAAAGATCCGCAGAAAGTTGCACAGGAACTGGCCACCGAAGCAAACATGAACGCCCCTGACATGGTCAGGGAAACCGGATTCGTCAAACCGGGCGATGACGTGCCTGACATCGGCACGAACCAGCAGTTTGAGTCGGCGCTCGAGCCGTTGAACAACGCGAACGATATCGGTGAACCGACCGGCATCAAGGGCGGCTTTGCCATTCCGATGTTGCTCGAAAAGAAGGAGCCGCGCATTCCGGACTTCGATGAAGTGAAGTCGAAGGTCGCCGATGCGATCAAACAGCAGCGCGCCAAGGAACAGCTCGAGCAGAAAGCCAAAGATCTGCTGGCGTCGGCGCCCAATCCGGATGCGCTCAAAGCTGCCGGCGAGAAGGAAGGTTATGACTCGGGTTTGGAAGAAGGATTCAAACTCGGTTCGTCACTGGGCAAGGCAGGCATCAGCACTGCGCTCGACGATTTGATCTATAACTTGAAGCCGGGCGAAGTCAGCAAGACGCCGCTTAAGGTCGAAGACAAGTGGGTGGTCGTCGGTCTCAAGAACAAAGTTGACGCCGACCAGAACGGGTTTGCGGCCCAACGCGACACGTTGAGAGGGTCGATGCTCAGCGAGCGGCAGGACCAGGTGTTTGACGACTACATCGCGGGCGTGCAGCAGCGCATGAAGCAACAGGGCAGGATCGAGATCTACCAGGACGTTTTGGCCCAACTCGACGAATTGGAGCCGGCAGCGGAACCGGGGTTCCCGGGCGGACTGAACTTCCCTAATTAAATCAGCCACGGATAAACACGGATTACACGGATTTTTCTTATCCGTGTAATCCGTGAAATCTGTGGCTTAATTTCCCAGCAGTGGTCCAACCTCAGCCTGGGCCACGCTTGTTCGTATCTGCAACTCGTTTGCGTCCGACACGATCTTCAGGTTTGACAACGCACTCTTCGCCAGAACGCCTCTAGCTCCCGACAAACGGCCCACGAAAAAGGCGCCCAATTGCTTCAGTCCTTCAAGAGTGTCGCCGAGGCTTCGCGCGGCTTCGGCAGTCACCGCTTTGGCGCCGAGGAACAACTGTAGATCGCTCGGCGTCGTTCCTACTGAACCGTAAACCTGTCGCAGCGTTCTCAAGTCAGCCGCGATAGGAGCGTTGCCGATATCGAGATTTCCCACTAACTGCTCGGTTATGTTGCTGCCGAATCCGATGATCGCATTCGGATCGCGACTGGCGAGTGCGATCAGCTCGACGTTTGTTCGTTTGCGCAAACGGCTGGCGTCAATCGCGCTGCGCACTGCGGCCGGATCGCCGAGTGCAAGGACGTTGGCGTCGAGTGGCGCCGCGGCGAGTTCTCCGACACGGAAGTCGAAAACACCGAGCATCTTGATGTTTTCTTCGAGCGTAAAAATGTAGAGTGTTTTGTCGCGATATTTTTCTTCACGGTACTTGCCGTTTGACGCTATGCGGCCGGCTGCGACCATCGCCGCCGGGCTGAAGGAGCCGTTTGCCAGCGCCACAGTTTGCAGTTTCGTCACGCCTTCGGACGGGTAGGTGAAGCGAATTCCGAGCGCCACTTGCTCAAACATGCGCGGGTCGAGACCGGTGCGATCTTTGAACCTGTCGATACTGGCGTTGACTTCCGCAAGCTTCGCGGGATTGTTGGCCAGTATGCTCGGCATGGCTTCGCTCAAAAGTTGTTTTACTTTAACGTGGGCCACCGCGTCCGATTCGGGTAGTCCCGTCAGCAGCGACGGAGCGGGCGCGGCGTTATTCCGAGCGCGCGTTTGTGCCTGAATTTGTACGCTGGTTAACAATGCCACCACGACAACGGCAATGTTCAAAAATGTTCTTTTCACTACAAAACTGCCTTTCTGCGGAGAATAGGAGACTTAAGTTGATGCCGCGACCGGACGGGCAGGTTGCAATCAGCGTTCATTTACGGACGTTCAGCCGCTCCAGCAACTCGCTAAAGGCAACCTTTTGATAATCTTCAGGAATACGAAAAACATCATTGTCAACGTCGAGGGCGATCTCAGAAAGTTCCATCGTGACTTGTGTGCCGTCGGCTGATTTAGTGTCGGATCTGATGGGCATACCGAGCGCTTCATCAATCCAGATCAACGTCTCACTTGGGGTGACGCCTGTTGCGCTCGAACTGTTAACAACCACGCGATATTTATTTGTATTGCGTCCTCTGATTACTTCGCTACCGAGCGTTTGATAACTGCTTTTGACGTCATCGCCGTGAAGCAGTTTGTCCGGAGAGATCTCACTGTCTTCCGCTGTGCCCAGGACACTGTCACCGGTGACGCCAGCGTATATTTTTTCATCAGGCAATAAGACGAAGCTTCCTTCAGGAAGGTTGAGGAAGATTAGCGTCCTGGATGCGAGTTTGGATTCAGTGCGACGTATCTCGCCGTTTCTGGCAGTCGAGGTTGTTGTGACCGTCGTCTTTCCGCCGGCTATGACACTGGTGATGGTGCGCGTGGCGCGATAGCGCTCCGGTTCCTTTGTTTGGAATGGAGGCGTCGAGACGACTACTTCCGTCGCCGTGTTGGATGGTGGAGGCGAGTTGTTTTGAGAACTGCACGAAGCCACCACGAGGAGCAGGGAACTACAAAGTGAGATTAGCGCCCGCTCCCGTTTGCGCCGCCGCTTCATGCGCGTTCCAGCAGTAGTGCGATTCCGAGACCGCCGCTGACGCAGAGTGTGGCGAGCCCGAGTCGCGCCTGACGTTTTTGCATCTCGTGGATCAGCGTGGTCGTGATGCGAACGCCGGTGCAACCGATTGGATGGCCCAGTGCGATCGAACCGCCGTTTACGTTCAGACGATCCGCATCGAAATGCAACTCGCGATCGCACGCGATCACCTGCGCTGCGAAGGCTTCGTTTAGTTCGATTAACCCGATCTCGGAAAGATTGAGGCGCTGTCGATTTAACAAAGCACGCACAGCGGGCACGGGACCGATACCCATGATGTCCGGAGCGACGCCGACGATCTCATAGTCCACAATCCGCGCTTGCGGCGTCGTGCCGAATCGTTTCAGTCCCTCTTCACTCAGAACGACCACGGCTGCGGCGCCATCAGTGATACCGGATGAGTTGCCGGCAGTCACGGTGCCGTCTTTGTAAAAAACGGGTGGCAGTTTGGCGAGATCCTGGAGGGTGGTTCCGGCGCGGCAATGTTCGTCCTGCGCAAAGCTGGTTGACTCGCCTTTCTTGCCGCTGATTTCAAGCGTCATCACCTCATCTTTGAACCGCCCGGACTCGATAGCTGCTTCTGCTCGCTGTTGTGATCGCAGTGCGAATTCGTCCTGCTCCTGCCGCGAGATCTCGTACTGCCGCGCGAGCTTCTCCGCGGTTTGGCCCATCAGCAATCCGGAAAGTGGATCACTGAAACCATCGCGATACATGCCGTCGACGAGTTGTGTGTTGCCCATGCGCATGCCCCAGCGTGCGCCTTCGGCGAAATAAGGCACGCGCGACATGCTTTCCGTGCCGCCCGCGAGCACGGCATCGCTGCGACCGAGCATGATTTCCTGCGCGGCGAGAATAATGGCTTTCAGTCCCGAGCCACACGCCTGGTTGATAGTGGCGGCAGGGACTGTTTCCGGTACGCCGGCGCGCCATGTGATCTGCCGCGCGACGTTTGGTCCACCGCCGGCCTGGCGTGCGCAACCCCAGATCGAGTCGGTGATTTGATCGACTCCTACGCCCGCTCGACGCAAACTTTCCTTCGCTACCGCAACACCGAGATCGGCTGCGCTCCACGAAGCGAGCGTGCCGCCAAACTTGCCGATCGGTGTTCTTACTGCTCCCGCAAGATAAATGTTCTTCATGATTCAGTTGACCAAAAATGTAGCACAGGGTAGAAGTATCGACGAAACCTCACGATGCTTCAGCGCCTCACATCTCCGACGCTATTGGAGTTTGCTTATCAGCAAATCGCGGAGCTGTTTCGCGCGCATGCTGAGTGGCTCTATGTCGCGAGCGATGGCACGTCGCAGTCGTTACGAAGAGAAGAGCTTGACGTTGCCATCGTTCACAAGCGGCTCGCACTTTCGTGCTGGACTGAAAAGGGAAATCGGCTGTGGCGGATACTCGCCTGGAACTGGAATGGACAGGCGCTCGAGTTAGAAACTTCGCGACGCATGGGTGGCGTTCGCGAGCGGATTCAACTCATTCCACGCACCTCTGCCAGGCACGTTGCCGCGACGATTCGCGCCGCGCGCCAGCTTCGTTGCGAGCGTCTGGCGCAACTGGCCGCGGCTTTGCAGCCTGACACGACAGTCGAGCGCTTGTCGTTGAGCCGCGGAACGAGACCCGGTCAGCCCGGGCGGTACGCTCAAATCCTGTTGCGTCGAAAGCGAGAAAGAATCGCGGTTACCGGCCCGGTTGTCGCGAGCCATCCCGCGGCAGTCGACGCGTTTTTATCGTCAGCGCTCCTGTGGTTCCGGCGCACGGCCGATCGCATCAAGCCACCGCACGTCGAACAGCTCTGGTTGATTGTCTCGCCCGAACTCCTCAAACCAATGCTGTACCGCGTCTCGCTATTGCGCAGTAGTTTGAGAAGCACGATCAAGGTGTTCACGGTTGACGACGATCTGACGTTGTTGACTGAAGAGACTTGTCCCGACAAACAGGAGTTATGGAAAAAGAAGCTGGCCCGCTTTCCTCCGGTTGCCGCCGCGACGCCAAGCGAATTGAGTCTCGCGATCATTGCCGAAGCGCCGCATGCCATCGACGTCGTACACGCGCGTCACGGTGAAACGCTGCGATACTTCGGACTTCCGTTTGCACGCGTGCGTTCGTTGCTCGGACGTCAAAAAGTCTGGTTTGGTATCGAACGCGCGCATCGCCGGCTGCTTGATGAGTCGACGTGGAATGAGTGGCAGAACATTTTACGCGACCTGCGCGAACATCGCTCGGCTTCAGCACTCGATCACCGGCACAGTTTCTATCGCGCGGCGCCCGAAGCGTGGCTCGAATCGCTGCTGCGCCGCGACATCACGGCGCTCGATCCCGGTTTGATCATCGCGCCGCTGCACGCACAGTTCAGGACCGCGCGCGCCGCAAAGCTCGGCATCAGACCCATCGACCTGCTGGCGTTGCGACAGGACGGTCGCCTGGTCGTGATTGAGTTGAAAGTCTCGGAAGACCGCGAGCATGTGTTGCAGGGCGCTGATTACTGGCGCCGCGTCGAAGCGCACCGCCGCCGCGGTCACATCGCAAAAGCAAAACTCTTCGGCCAGCGAAAAATCAGAGATGAAGCACCGTTGGTCTACCTCGTCGCCCCAACCCTGCGCGTCCATCCTTCATTCCAAACCCTCGTGCACTGCATCTCTCCCGACATCGAGATCTACCGTTTCGACATCAACGAAGACTGGCGCTCCGGCGTCCGCGTCATGCGCCGCCAAAAGACAGAGTAATAGCCACAAAAAGGCACATAAGGCACAAAAATAAAAACCAGGAAGAAAGGATTTATTTTGTGCCTTATGTGCCTTTTTGTGGCTAATTCTTCTTGTGCTTTTTGTGGCCCGTCAGTGCTTTACGAAGATGCTGTCGGGCTCATTGCTTAGCGGCGGCGGTGTTACCGTGGATGTTGTTGGCGTGGTCATGTGGGTGGCGATGTTGTCGTCTTTGGAGTAGATGCCGGAGACGCGCATCCTGAACTCGTCCGGGTTCGTAGCGTTGTGAAGTGCTTCTTCCTGCGAGATGAGTCGTGACTGGAGCAGGTGAAACAGTGATTGATCGAAAGTCTGCATGCCATACTGCGAAGTGCCGGCGGCGATCGCCTCGCGAATCAGGTAGGTCTTCTCTTCGTTGATAATGTGATCGCGGATCGTCGCTGTTGAGACGAGCACTTCGATTGCCGGTACGCGCCCGGCGCCCTTTGCGGCACGGACCAGACGCATCGAGATCACTGCTCTCAGAATACCCGCCAACTGAATCCGCACGGACCGCTGCTGGTGCGAAGGAAACGAGGAAACGATACGCGTGATCGTTTCAGTAGCGTCAAGCGTGTGCAAGGTCGAGAGCACGAGGTGCCCGGTCTCGGCAGCCGTCAGCGCGGTTTCAATCGTTTCGTGGTCGCGCATCTCGCCGACGAGGATGACGTCCGGGTCCTGTCGCAAAGCCCCACGCAGAGCGTCCGCAAACGAACGCGTGTCGACGTCCACTTCCCGCTGCGTAACAAACGACATCTTGTCGCGATGCAGAAACTCGATCGGATCTTCAATCGTGACGATGTGCCCACTGCGCATCGAGTTAATGCAATCGATCATGGCGGCGAGCGTCGTCGACTTACCCGAACCGGTCGCGCCGGTGACGAGTATCAGTCCTCGTCGCTCTTCGGCAATCCTGTCGATCACCGGAGGCAGACCGAGCTGCGCGGCGCTCTTCGTCATGTCCGGAATGACGCGAAGCACGATGCTCACCGTGCCGCGTTGCTGAAAGATGTTGGCCCTGAAGCGGCCCAGTCCTGACACGCCATAGCCGATATCAACTTCCGAAACCTCTTTAAACCGCTGTTTTTGACGATTGGACATGATCGAGAAGGCCATGTCCAACGTGTCTTCCGGCTTCAGGCGGGGAGCATTTTCCACCGGGTGGAGTTCGCCGCCGATACGCATGATCGGGAACGCTCCGACCTTCAGGTGGAGATCGGATGCGCTATTACTACAGGCAATACGCAGTAAGTCGTCTATCTTTAGGGCCATGAAAATACTCTGAAAACCAGGGGGCAGAGTTTGAAATGCTTGCTTGGAGAGTGTTACCGCGGGTGGGCGGGCAGAATTGAATATAGCTTGATGGTGTGAGGTCCGTCAATAATTTCGGTTTTTAGCCACGGATTACACGGATTTTGAACGATGATCTGTGTAATCTGTGGCTTATTGCTTAATCGCGAGCGGCGGTTTGAAACGACAGGATGGGCGCCGTGTCGCTGTCGTCCTTGGTGACCGGCGTAGCCGTAAAGCCATTGTTTTCAACTGGCGCGGTCTTCGACTCGTTGATGTAAGTGAGCCAGTTGCCGGGCGCGGGCCGTCCGCCCTTTGTGATTTCGAAGAACATTTCCTGGATCTTCTGCGTGATTGGGCCACGACCACCTTTGCCGACCGTGATGCGATCGACCGAGCGAATCGGTGTGACTTCCGCTGCCGTGCCCGTGAAGAAAAGTTCGTC
>DASVGE010000193.1:0-3880 GCA_036379695.1 Pyrinomonadaceae bacterium
GAGAAGGAGCGTGTCTTGCAGGGTGGCGCTGTTGTTGCGCACCTGCGTGGTCCATGAACCGGCATCGCCTGAAGCCGTCGACCGAAAGACGCCCAGCATGGCATCGGTGTACGAGAGCGTTGGGAAGTTTGGATTTGTTCCCGCGCCGCACGAGATACACGTCGCCAGTGCGTAGATGATGTTTTGATTTGACGGCGCGAGCGCGAGTGAAGTGCGACCCTGGTTGACTTCGGAGAACACGTCTTCCCAGGTTCCTGAGCCGGCCGCATCGACGTTGCGAAAGATGTGCGCGCGAGCAAACGAGCCGACGGATGCGAAGATGTAGTCGGTCGCTTGATCGGTACGCATGACGAGGTCCATGGCGCCGTTCGCACCGTTGGCGACATTGGAGACGAGGACCTGGGTCCACGTTGAACCACCGTCGAGACTGCGGAATACGCCGGTGCGTGTTGCCGCGTAGACGTTCTGACCATTCGAGGGGCTGACGACGATGTCGTTCACGAAGAAGAAGTTTGCATTCGACGCCGTGGCGGACAAGCGCGTCCAGGTAGCGCCCGCGTCGGTCGACTTGAAGATGCCTGCGCCGCGCACACCGTCGGCGTTGAAGAAGCCCTCGCCAGTGCCGGCGTAGATCGTGTTTGAGTTTGACGGATCAAACGCCATCGAATTGACGGCGATGTTCGCGAGAAAGTCGTTCAATGGCGACCATGAATTACCGCCGTTGGTTGTTTTCCAGATGCCACCGGCAACTGCTGCGGCATACATCACGTCAGGGTTGACCGGATCGACCAGCAGCGCGCGCGTGCGACCGCCGACGTTGCCGGGGCCGATTGATTGCCAGGTGCCGAGTGCGCCGCTCGTTGAAGCGCTGCCATCGCCGGCGCCACCGCCGCCCGTGCCGTTCGGAAACTCCGGGTCTTCGCCAATCACTTCATCGATATCACTGTTTTGAGCCTGGGGTGGCAGGTTCTTGTTTCCAGCACTCGAGAAACGCTTCATGCGCTTGATCTTCTCTTTTGCCTGGAAGTAGCGTTCGATGGGTAGTTGCTTCTCGCCTTTTGGCAGCCGCTTTTGCAGATACCACTCAATGCGCTCGCGTGGCTGGTCGTAGCGTTGAACTTCCTCCTCTTCTTCACCTTTAAATAAGAAGGCAAGCCGAGGATTGCGCTTGATGAGTTCACGTCGTTTGGCGAGCTCTCGGGGTGACTCACGCTTTGTGCGTGCTTTCCGATTGTGCGCCGAAGTTTTGGAAGTTTTGCGTTCGACGCGCGATTTTTGTTGTCTGGGAGCCTTGTTGTCACGTGCGAATGAGGCTACGCCACTAAAGAGTAGAGTACAGATCAGGGTCAGAGTAAGCAGGCCGCGCATGGTAGATGTCCTTTCGAGAAGCGCTGACAGTTTTTGTCGTGAAGCGCCGACAGTTAGTTATGCCCATCTCCTACTTCGGCTCGTAACAGAAGGAATGGAGATAAAACTGGTGTTAAAACCTCAAGCTGTGAGAGGCGGGGCAGAGCGCATTATAAGCCATGACCGGAAAGATTAGCCACAAAAAGCTCAAAAAAATAAACTATGTCCCGTAAACCGTTTGTTTTGCAGGCGTTTTATGGACCATGTTTAACACTCACGACTGTAGGGGTGGCCCTCCGTGGCTATCCCAGTGCGCAGTTTGGATGGGAGGAGTTCGTCGAACGTAACCCGATACCATCGTGTAATAGACGTCGCTTGCGGCTAGTGGTCTACTTGTGGATTATTGAGGGCAAAGCGAAAGGAGATAATGATGTCCAGCGTTGCGAACAAGACAGAAGTGGCACCAGAGGCCAAACCAGTTGAGGTGGCCGTACTTGCCGGTGGGTGCTTCTGGGGTGTCGAGGACATCCTGCGCGATGTTCCCGGCGTGATCGATACCGAGGTCGGCTACACGGGCGGCCACCTCGAGAACCCGAGGTATGAGGACACACACCACAGCAAGTCCGGCCACGCAGAGGCGGTTCGCATAACATTCGATCCGTCGGTTCTCAGCTTCGAGGATCTGCTTGAGCGTTGGTTCTTCCGCCTGCACGACCCCACGACACTCAACCGCCAGGGCAACGACATCGGGACGCAGTATCGCTCTGCGATATTCCCGCAGACAGAGGAGCAGCGGGCGATCGCGGAAAGAGTCATCGCGCGTGTCGATGCCTCAGGACGCTGGAAGCGCCCAATCACTACGAGCATCGAGCCCGCGGCCACCTGGTACGACGCCGAGGATTATCACCAGGATTACCTGCGCAAGCATCCGGGCGGATACACCTGCCACTACATGCGCGAATAAGCAGCTTGCTAACCAGGAGCGCAACGCTATGAGAGAGTTCGACGCGATCATTATCGGTGCGGGCCAGGCCGGACCCCCGCTCGCGGGACGACTGACTGGCGCCGGGATGACGGTCGCCTTGGTTGAACGCAAGCTTTTCGGAGGGACGTGCGTCAACACCGGCTGCACGCCGACGAAGACACTCGTTGCCAGCGCTTACGCCGCACACCTTGCTCGCCGCGCTAAAGAGTATGGCGTCCTCCTCGAAGGTCCGGTGCGCGTAGACATGAAGAAGGTTAAAGCGCGCGCCGACGCTTTGGTCGCGGAGTCGCGCACGGGAATCGAGCGTCGTCTGCGCAGTATGGAGCGCTGCACTGTCATCGAAGGGCACGCGCGCTTCGAAGGTCCGCAACGCGTTCGTGTTGGTGCGGAGTTGTTGGTGGCGCCGCGAGTCTTCATCAATGTCGGCGGTCGTGCCTCGGTGCCCGACATGCCCGGCGTACATGACGTTCCTTTTCTCACTAACCGATCGATGCTCGAACTCGATCATCTACCTGAGCATTTGATAGTCGTCGGCGGCAGCTACGTCGGACTCGAGTTCGCGCAGATGTATCGCCGGTTTGGTGCAGAGGTGACGGTGATCGAAAAGTCACCGCAACTCATCGGCCGTGAAGACAAAGAGATATCGGAAGCGATACGTGAGATTCTTGTGAGCGAGGGTATCAACGTACGCACCAGTGCCGAGTGCATCAGCTTGGCGCCGCATGCGCAGGGCGTCGAGGTCGGCGTCAATTGTAAAGAAGGAGATCCTACGTCAGTCGGTTCGCACGTGTTGCTGGCGGTGGGACGCCGTCCGAATACCGACGACCTTGGTCTTGAAGCTGCTGGTGTCGAGACCGACGCGCGCGGGTACATCAAGGTTGACGACGGGCTCGCCACGAACGTCCCCGGCATCTGGGCGCTGGGCGACTGCAACGGTCGCGGCGCCTTCACGCATACGGCCTACAACGACTTCGAGATCATCGCCGCCA
The DNA here is from genome assembly GCA_036379695.1 of Pyrinomonadaceae bacterium. Lineage (GTDB taxonomy): Bacteria > Acidobacteriota > Blastocatellia > Pyrinomonadales > Pyrinomonadaceae > PSRF01. The sequence goes on from DASVGE010000193.1 coordinate 3,322, forward strand.
ACCTGCTCGATGGTGAAAACCGGCGCGTGAGTAAACGCGTCCCCGGCTACGCGCTCTACATCGATCCGCCGCTCGGCCGCGCAGGGATGACGGAGCGCGACGCCCGTGCCACCGGCCGCCCGCTCCTCATCGGTCGTCGCCCTATGACCAGCGTCAGCCGCGCAGTGGAGAAAGGCGAAACACAAGGACTGATGAAGGTGGTCGTGGACGCTGAGACGCGCAGGATTCTTGGAGCGGCGATCCTCGGCACCGGCGGCGACGAGGCAATTCACGGCATCATCGACATCATGCACGCTGACGTCCCTTACGAGGTGTTGCAGCAAGCTGTACCCATCCACCCAACTGTCTCCGAACTCATTCCCACACTGTTGGGCGAGATGCGCCCGGCGGAGAAAAATGAGTAACTTCCGCCGAGCGAACTCGGGTAGCGCCTCTTTCTTGCACTAAGGCACTAAGGCACTAAGGGGCCTTGCACAAAAAGTCATTTTGGCGCGCTTCGCTTCGGCTTCGCCGCCGGATGTGAGGCAAGGCTATGCCTTGCCGTTAGCACCCCTCGTAG
>DASVGE010000194.1:0-4579 GCA_036379695.1 Pyrinomonadaceae bacterium
AGAGTAACGGTAAGCCTGCGAAGCATAGACAGCGCAAGCGCAGCGCGTAATAATGTCGGCAATTATGAATCCTACTTTTGAGACGATCGGTTTAGAGGTATCGAGCGAGAAGGCATTCAACTACCTGGCCGAACGAGCAGGTGATCAAGGTGAGCCCACACAACTCAGTCGCCGCGGCGCTGTCTTGCACGGACGCTGCTGGAAACTCGGCGAAGGCTTAGAGGTATGGACCGTGCTCTACGAATCGGGCAGCGGCGATCTCTTCTACGCTGATTGCCGTCCCGGATTTCGGGCCCGTTACATTCAGAAGATCGCTCCCTGGGCGCTGACCGAATACGACGAAGAAGGCGAAGCGGTGATTCACGGTTATCGTGAAGGAACCGATTGCGAAGTGCTCTTCGAGTTACAGAACCTGACTGAAGTTGGACCAGCAGGTTTTGGCGCGCAGGAGTTGCACATCGGTCTCTGCGGTCTCGCGTATCGCGCGCGCGTGCGTCGCGGCAAGGGAAAAACGCGCTGGATGCCGCTTGAGAAAGCCGCGCCTGCGAGAGCGGCGCATGAGAACGACTGGAGCCTGTCAGGCCGCGTGATCGCGTTCAAGCCTTTACGAAATCCGCTTTCCGGAGGCGAGCTCTTCTGGATTCACCTCGATCTCGAACGCATCAAGCTCGAAGTTCTCGTTAACCAGCGCGCCCTGCGCGGCGACTCATTGACCGTCGGCGCCACACTCGACGCCGAGGTTTGGCTGCAAGGCCACGTGCTCGACGAACATGCGCTGCGCTCGCGCTACGAAGGCGTCGATCTCGCGTGCTCGCGCTCGAGTTTCTGGTCCGGATTAAGACGAAGAAATTAGCCACGGATTTACACGGATTTACACTGGATCTGATCTGTGGAAATCCGTGTTAATCTGTGGCTAATTATTATGAGACGTGTCGTCGCCGTAATTCTTGTAGTCCTCATACTGCTACTTGCCGCCTACGCTTTCAATCGTTACTGGACCCACCGCTTCGATTCCCTAATCGCCCGGCAAGCCGCTATCTATCGTGTCGATCCCGATCTCGTCTGGAGCATCATCTATGAAGAGACGTACTTCAGCCCGTGGAAGAACGGCAGAGATGGCGAAATCGGGTTGATGCAGGTGACGCCGACAGTCGGACGTGAGTGGGCCACCGAAACCGGAATGAAGGAACTCGAACGGCAGATGGCCAGCGATCCGGAAAGCATCCTGCGCGATCCGGAACGGAACATTCAGATCGGCTGCTGGTATCTCGAAAAGATTTACGAGCAGTTTCAGGACAAGCCGGAAGTCGAGACGCGAATGGTTGCCGCCTACAATGCCGGTCCCAGCCGCGCGGTCGAGTGGAGCCGGACCGACCAACCCGGCAACACACAATCGGGAGCGGAGTTCATCAACCGCATCGACATTCCCTCCACGAAGGCATACGTGCTTTCGATCATGCAACGCTATCGCGAAGTCAAGAGTTCGAGAACTTCGAGCACGGCGCTGCAGCAGACTTCGCCTGTGAAATGACTACCACCTACACGGCGCGTTGGGTACTTCCTGTTTCAGCTCCACCGATCGAACACGGCGCTGTGGTGGTTGATGGTCAGCGGATAGCCGGCATTGGTTCGCAGGCTGAGATCGCCGACCGGTTTCCCGAGTCAAAAGTCGAGTCTTTCGGCGACGCGATCATCCTGCCCGGTCTCGTCAATACACACACACATCTCGAACTGACTGCACTCCGCGGTTATCTCGAAAACGAGGAGAGAAATTTCTTTGCCTGGTTACGAAAGCTGACGATTGCGCGGCTCGAATTACTGACGCCCGACGACATTCGCGTCTCGGCAACGTGGGGGGCATGCGAGGCGGCCCGGGCGGGGATTACGTGCGTCGATGATGCCAGTGATTCGGCGTTGATGAGTATGCTGGCGCTGAAGGATGTCGGCCTGCGCGGTGTCGTTTACCAGGAGTCGTTTGGACCAGACACTCGTCTTGCGGAAGAGAATTTTGAGAAGCTCCGGATCAAGGTGCAGGAGCTGCGCGCTAACGAGACAGCGCTGGTGCGCGCCGGCGTTTCACCACACGCGCCTTACACGGTGTGCGGCCCGCAACTCGAAATGATTGCGAATCTCGCTCTCAGTGAAGATTTCCCGCTGATGATGCATGCGGCTGAGTCTGAAGCTGAAGATCTTCTTGTGCGTGAAGGCCGCGGTGTGTTTGCCGACGGTCTGGCGCGACGCTCGATCGAATGGAACGCGCCGGGGCTATCGACGATTCAGCATCTCAAGCGTCATGGCATCCTGGCCACCCGTCCCTTGCTGGCCCACTGCATACGCGTAGACGATGACGACATCGACACGCTGCGAATCTACGAAGCGCGGGTGGCCCACTGTCCGAAGTCCAACGCGAAGCTGGGTCACGGTCACGCGCCCCTCGCGAAGTTCATCGAGCGGGGAGTTGTCGTGGGTTTAGGTAGCGACTCGGTGGCGAGCAACAACACCTGCGACATTCTCGAAGAAGCGCGCTTCGCGACGTTGTTCGCCCGGGCAGACGGGAATGACATCAGCGCCGCAAGGATATTCGACACGGCGACGCGAGAATTAAAGGAAGGCGCGCAAGCAGATCTCGCGGTTGTGTCTCTAAAAGGCGTGCATCAACTTCCCAGCTACGATCCAATCGCGACCTTGATCTTCGCTTCATCCGGACGCGACGTTGTCTTAACAGTCGTCGCAGGACGTGAGGTCTATCGCGACGGGCGCGTGACCACGGTGGACGAGGATCATCTACGCTCCCGCATGAATGAAATCAACGAAAAACTTGGCCACGGATGAACACGGAAAAAATCCGGATTTCGTCCGTGTTTATCCGTGGCTAAATTAAACCGACGCCGCGATCGCTTCGTCGAAGATCTCGAGTGCGACGTCGACATTTTCTTTTGTCAGTATCAACGGTGGTGACCAGCGAATCGTACTCGCTCCTGCACCGAGAATGATCAAACCACGCTCGAAACACGCCACTTCGATACGGTCCCGCAGTTCCGCGGTTTCAAACTCTGCGCCGATCATCATCCCCATGCCGCGTACGTCAACGATGCTCTTGTGCTTCTGCTGAAGTTTCTGCAATCCCTCTTTGAGGTAAGCACCAACCTCGGCCGCGTTCTGGAGCAATCCACCTTCGAGCAATTCGATTGTCTTCAACGCCGCCGCGATGCAAACCGGATTGCCGCCAAACGTCGACGCATGCGCGCCGGGCTTCCAGTCCATCAGATCTGCGCGCGCAACACACGCTCCGATCGGCAAGCCGGAACCGATGCCCTTCGCAATCGTCACGATGTCGGCCTGCACATCGTAATGCTCGCACGCGAACATCTTCCCGGTGCGGCCCATTCCCGACTGCACTTCGTCGACGATCAAAAGAATCCCGTGCTCATCGCAAATGCGACGCAGCCCATTCAGAAAACCCTTCGGCGACGGCACGTAACCACCCTCGCCCTGGACCGCTTCAACCACGATGCCCGCGACTTCCTCAGGCGGCGTAGTGGTCTTGAACAAGCGTTCCTCGATCCAGTTGAGCGCGCCCTGGCCCGCACCACCATCGCCGCAATCAGCAGCACTGAACGGATTGCGAAACTCGTTCGGATACGGCACGTGCACCACGTCGAGCGCCTGTCGCTTGAACCCGCGGCGCTGTGCGGCCTTGGAAGACGTCAGCGACAGTGAACCGAGTGTGCGTCCGTGAAAACCATTGAAGAACCCGATGAACTTCTCGCGACCGGTCGCGTGCATTGCGAGCTTCAGTGCGGTCTCGACGGCTTCAGTACCGCTGTTGGCGAAGTGTGTCCGCGTCGGAGATTTAACCGGGACGATCGCGTCCAGCTTCTCGGCGAGTTGCGGCATGTGGCGATAGTAATAATCGGTGCCGCACATGTGGATCAGCTCTTCTGCCTGTTGCTGGATGGCTTTGACGACTTCCGGATGGCAGTGTCCGGTCGAACAGACGGCGACGCCGGCGTTGCAGTCGAGAAAAATGTTGCCGTCGACGTCCTCAACCCACACTCCGCTGGCGCGTTGGGCGACGAGTTTAAAGGACGGTCGCGGGTAGGCAGGATTAACGAACTTTGCGTCCGCTTCGACGATCTCTTTGCCTTTGGGGCCTGGCAGCGCCGTCTTGATCTCCGGGCGCCTGGTTGGTGCAAGTACGCTGGTAGACATTTTCAACTCCCTTGTCAAAGTGGCCAAAAACCGCCCGAACCCTGAAGATTCGGTTCTTAGGAATCGATTGCGAAAGAAAGAAGCTAATCGGCGAAGAGGTTCGCGCGGGATTCGACCGGGAGATAATGTAACAGGTTCAACATTGAAGCTGATTCTAGCACCGGGGATATCTTTCACGCCACATTGAACTTTTCGGTGGTGTTTATTACAGTTAGCGGTTCGAATTCCTGCCCCGGAGTACAACTATGAATAAGCGAAGAAGTTTGTTTGCCTTTGTGTTGGTGGCGACTATTCTGGCCATCGGTGCTATCGCGCCCTTCATTCCACGCATCGACGCGCAGAGTGTGGCTCCGTCCGGATCGGCGGG
>DASVGE010000195.1:0-3080 GCA_036379695.1 Pyrinomonadaceae bacterium
ACTTGTGTTCCCACAGTTGTTTCCCATCGGCAACGGCGACGCTTGTCACGCCTGCTCCATTCACGAGCATCACTTGTGCAACGCCGTCGATCGTGACGAATTGCGGTGAGCTGTAGCTGCCACCACCTGCGGGTCCCAGCCAGCGCCGCGTGCCCGAGGCAGTGTCGTAAGCGGCGAGTTGGCTTGAAGCGGCAACGATAACCATGTCGCCGATCACCAACGGCGAACCCGAAAAACCCCAGAACGGAGTCTCTGTGTTTGTTTCCTTCGCAACGTTACGCGACCACAACACTGCGCCGTTGTTGGCATCAAGCGCATTCAGAATTCCAGTTGCGCCGAAAGTGTAGACGCGGCCGTTGCTGAGTGTCGGTGTTGCGCGTGGACCAGCGCCGGCGTTTGATTCGAAGAAACGCGCTGCATCCTGGTGTGTCCAAACCGGCTGACCGGTCGAAGCTTTGTAACATGAGACGAGTTCATTCTCGCCACGTTGTTCCTGCGTGTAGACGAGGTCGCCATTAACGGCGAAGGACGACCAGCCTGGTCCAACCGGACGGCGCCACAGTTGCACCGGCGGCTTGCCGGACCAGTCAGTATCGATCTTCACGCCGCGCACGATGCCGTCGCGTTTCGGACCACGAAAGCCGGGCCACGCAGCAACCGTCTCGACTGGTTGTGTCGCGGGAGATTTTGCAGCTACTTCCGTCACCGAAGCTGTTGGTGATGCCGCTGGCGTGGCAGTTGGCGCAACGGCAGCGGCAGGCGCGGGCGTTGTCGTTTCGTTTGAGACCTGGGCCAGCATTCGTTCTTCAGGGCTTGCTGCCCAGCGCCAGCCAAACGTCGCCTGGTGATCGCCGTTGATGCCGTCCTGTCGCAGCAACAACCAGCCGCCGCAGGCGAGCAGGATCGTCGCCACCATCGTTGCGTGACGAACTCGATCAGGCATTCGACGCGTGATGACGGCCCATGCGACAAAGGCCAGCGACGTTACCGGAATAACGTAAGCCAGGAACCACGCCAGGTACATCGAATCGTGGCGGAAGAACCAGGTTCCGGTTAGCGCCACTGCTAGCAACGCAAGCGCAGCCAGGCGTTCCAACCAGCGTGCACGGCTGAAAAAGGTCCACCAGATGACGAGAAGCACGGTGAAGACGAATGAGGTCATCATCGCCTTGCCGAAACCATCTATTCCGGGAATGACAGCTTTGATTCCGAACCGTGATAACCACAACAGCACGACGATGACGATGCCGGGCCAAACGCGTAGCAGCTTCTGGGTCATGAGGCTCTATACTTCAGCCGCCCGCGAATTGTTTCATCGTTCTGCCACAAAGAAGCACAAAAATTTCAGCCACAAAAAGGCACAAAAGGCACAGATGAAGGATAGCTGGGAGTAGCATCCTTCATTTGCTCGCCTTTTGTTTTGTGCCTTTTGTGCCTTTTTGTGGCTGAAATTTTTGTGCTTCTTTGTGGCTACAGGTTGGTGGTGTTGAAGGTGTCGCCCTGGCGCATGTCTCCGGTCTCGTAACCTCGCTTGAACCAGCGCAGACGTTGTTCCGATGTGCCGTGCGTGAAAGAGTCAGGCACAACATAGCCGGTAGTGCGGCGCTGAATCTTGTCGTCGCCGACAGCGCTTGCGGCGCGTAGTGCCTCTTCGATGTCGCCGGCTTCGAGCAGTCCCTGATTCTGGACGTAGCGCGCAAACACGCCTGCAAAGAAATCTGCCTGCAACTCCAGTCGCACAGACACCTGGTTCGCTTCTCTCTCGCTCATCCGTCGTTGCATCGCGTCCACGCGCTCAGTGATGCCCAACAGGTTCTGAACGTGATGACCCACCTCGTGCGCGATGACATACGCCTGCGCGAAATCTCCCGGTGCATTGAATTGCCGGCGCAACTCTTCGTAGAAAGCAAGATCGATGTAAACTTTCTCGTCACCAGGACAATAGAACGGTCCAACCGCGGCGCCCGCAATCCCACAGGCAGAACGCACTTGATCGGTAAACAGGACCAGCGTGGGTTCTCGATACTCACTACCATTCCTGCGAAAGATCTCATGCCAAACGTCTTCGGATTTCGCCAGGACCACCGCGACGAATTGTTTCAGGTCTTGCTCTTCATTACTTTGCGGACGCGAGCTTTGAACTTGAGACGGCTGATCGGTTGGCCCCTGTTGCAGCAAGCTTTGCGGATCGAAGCCGAATACTAAAGCGAGGATCATTATCAACAGTGTTCCCAGACCACCGCCGACCGCGAGTCCTCTTCCTCCGGATATACCCCTCCGGTCCTCAATGTTCGTGCTCTGACGTTCGCCTCTCCAACGCATAATGTTTTTCCTCCCAGTTTCGGTGCGTGGAGATTTCCAATGCTATGTGTCACGGAAACAACCCTTTCGTGGATTTTTAGTCACACAATGTTTTAACAATGCGGAACTAATCTGTTTGTTCGGCGTCTAATGCTTTTGAGGTGAAAGTCTAATGAAGCGTATTCTCCTGCACCTGGCCGTTTCTTTTCTCGCCTTTGTGCTGGGCGTCACTGCGTCAGTCTTATGGCGTTTTCAAGTCTCAGTTAATCTGCCGGAACCGGGTCTCTCTTACATTCCAGCTAGTTTAAAGATCGGCACCCTCGGGACTGGACTTGATACCACTACGTACTTGTCCAACGGCGAGCAGATAACGCGGAAGTGTCAAAACCTTACTTCTGACATTAAGGCGAATAGCGTCTTACATGCGAGGCACCACTCTGGCGCTGACGTAATCGAGTGGTTAAGCATTATCGATAGTCACGGTCAGCCTATAGGTCAAACCATTCTCATCCTGGAGAACTCGTCAGTCATCCGGCTGAGCACATATCGCGAGAAGCTTTGCGAAACGCGAGCTCCGACGCTGAATGAGATGCGCTGGTTTGAAAACTCGTTCCGGTAACCCGGAGTCGATTAGTAAGCCACAGTTTACGCGGATGAAGATGGATGATCCGTAGTTCTGTCGCCTCGTAGATGAAACGTTTGTAACAAACCGAGAGTGATAGCGAGTACGACTGGGCCGAGGACGATGCCGAGCAGGCCGAAGACGCTGATTCCGCCGA
>DASVGE010000196.1:0-20707 GCA_036379695.1 Pyrinomonadaceae bacterium
CCGGTGATGGCGATGCTCTCGCCGGCGTTCGCCGAAAACGTGACGCCACGCAGCACCTCGATGCGCTCGCCATTCGGCGCCACAAAACTCTTACGCAAATCGACAACGCTGATCATGAGTCGCGCAGGGCCTCGACCGGCCGCAGCCTCGATGCGGCACGCGCTGGATAGATCGTCGCCAACACGCTCAACACAAAAGCAACCAGCGCCGCCAGAAACATTTCACCGGGATGAGGAGATAAAGGTACGTTGCTGATCGAGTAAACGTCCGCCGGCAAGCTCACGAGCTTGTAGTGGTTGGCGATGAGGCAAGCGACAAGACCAATCACGGCTCCCGTGATGGCTCCGATTGCTCCGACAACGGCGCCTTCGATCATGAACACCAGCATTACGCCGGCGCGCGTGGCGCCGAGCGCGTTGAGAATGGCGATGTCGCGGCGTCGTTCGACAACGACCAGGACCAGCATCGTGGTGATGTTGAGTGTTGCTATCGCGATGATTAGACCAATGATGAACAGGCCCATGCGGCGCTCGAGCGCGAGGGCAGAGAAGAGTGGCTGGTTCGCTTGTTGCCAATCGACGATGGTGTAATCACTACCGAGAACTTTTGAGACAGCGGCGCTTACCTGTTTTACGTTATCGGCGTCGCTAACCTGCACACTCATCACCGTTGCTGCGTGATTGTTGCCGGCCAAAGCACTCGCCGTTTCAAGGGCGACGTAGATCCACGTCGAGTCGTATTCAAACAATCCCGAACGAAAGATTCCCGCTACTCGCAACCGCCGCATCGATCCGTCAACCTCGCTCGCCGGCAACACCTGCAAAACATCGCCAACAGCAACTCCGATCCGCGTCGCGAGTTCCGCGCCAACTACTGCACTCGGGAGTTCGCCAGGTTGCTCGAACAGTGGTCCAATCGAACCTTCGCTCACCCATCGACTTGCCTGCGCAAACTGACCGCCTTCTTTCTCGATTCCTCTGATCACTGCGTAATTCGAGGCTTTGCTACCGCGCGCCAACGCTCCGTCGTACGTCGTTGCGGAAGCACTAACAACTCCATCGATCCCGTGCAGGCGTTTTGCGAGTTCAGCATGGTTCTGAATCGGACGACCGTCACCACGCAGCACACTGAGGTGAGCAGTGCCCTGCAGGATCTTCTCCTTCATCTCGTCGCGAAAACCATTCGACAAAGCGAACGCGACGATCAGCGCCGCTACCCCCATGCATATTCCGAGAATTGCAGCTATCGAAGTCGCGCGAGCGAGCGGTCGCTTATGCCGCGAGCGCAGGTAACGAAAGGCGAGAAAAACTTCGTAAGGCATTGTAATTAGGTTCAGAGTCATCCACAGATTACACAGATTTTTTTATCAATCTGTGTAATCTGTGGATAGAAAAGTCTGAACTTATGGGCGCCCGACTGGACACTTCGCTACATCCGCGGGCCGGTTCTCGGGCAATAGGCGACTCAGGTTTGGATTGTCGCGCGCCGCGGGATCGCCCAGCCAACTGATCTCGTAAATCGTGTCGTTCACATGCCGGAAACTGAAGTGCTTCTCCAACTCTACGATCATCGGTATCTCATCACGCTGCCAGCCACACGGCAACCACCAACGCGGATCGGTATCGATAAACACTCGACGTCCCTGATCGAGATAACTCTGAATGGTTGAAAACAACCTGTCGCCGGGCCAGCCGCCACCGGTACCAATCGTCCTCCACTGTCCCGATCCGATCGACGCCCAGTAATTCACCGCGACCGTTTGCGCGCCGGACATCATGATCGCGTCCGGCGGGACTTGTTCCAGCCGGTGCTTGTATTCCTTGCTCATCGCACGTCGCTGAACAAATTCAGTGCTCACCGGTCGCACGCAAATCAAAAAGATCACTGCGAACAGGAGGATCGCCAACGTGCAAGCGACAAACGCGCGCTGCTCTGTGTGCAATCGTCCCTTGGCGATGCGCAACAACCAGAACGCACCCAGTGGCAACAGTCCCGGCAAGCCGGTCAGGAAGTATCGCCAGTTAACAGTCGTGCTGTAGTTGAAGAAGAGCAACGCGTTTGCGAAGAACGCCACCAGCCACAGCAACAGCATCGGAGAAAGCTTGTTCCTGCGCCACTCCAGAATCGGAGCAAACAGGAGAGTCAAAAACACGAGCGGCGCGCTGATGAAGTAATACAAAAGGTATGGACGCAGGTTAGCGAGCACCACCGGATGTCGCGCCGACTCCTCGCGCATCGACTCCCTCCACCCATACCAAAGCCAGCGGTAATTCGGATCGGCTATGTACCAGTAAGCAAACCACCCAAACGCGAGCAGCACAAAAACCGCGCACGACGCCATCACATACAAAACTTCCCTGCGCCCAAACCTCCACCCAAAAACAAACGGCGCTAGCACCAGCCACGGCCCGTAAAACCCGATCGTCTCACGCAGATTGACACCCAAACCCAATAAACCCGCGCCCAGCAACACCAGCCAAAACTTCCTCTGCTGCACGCCACGTATGTGAACGATCAGCGCCGTCGCTAACACGAGAACCGAAGGCACGTCAGTCATGACCTGACCGCCGTACAGCACAAACACCGGCGAGAACGCAATCAACAACGCCGCGGTAGTGGCCACGTAAAGCGAACCAGTGATGTCGCGCGCAAGAATCCAACACGCAACCACGGCGAGCGGCGCCTGCGCCACCACCGCATACTTGAAGACCAAATACGCGTTCTCAGGTTCGACGTTGAAGAGCGTGCGGGCGACTAAAAACAGGTAGTGATTGGCGAAGATGAAGAGGCTTCGTCCCAGCGCCATCGACGAAGGGTATCCGTTCAGCGACAGGACCGTGTAATCCATACCGTCCCAATCGCCAACGAACGGATCAACAAAATAAAGAACGAGGAGCAGCGCAATGATCGGCGGCGGCAGCCACCATCGCCACGCACGCCAGAATATTGCAGCACCAGGCGCAGCAAACAGGGGCCGGCTTATCCTGCTCCCGCTTTCTGCTACTGCAGCCTGGCTGTTAAGCGTGTTTGTCGTCAGACGTATCAACGAGTTGAGCTTCGACCGGCACGTCCGGTCGCTTAATCATCTTCACGCGATTACCCTGCGCATTGTACTCAACTTCGTCCATGATGTTGTAGATGAGGAGCACCCCGCGGCCGGAGGTTCGAAAGAGATTGGCGGGATCGCATGGATCGGGAATCTCGCGAATGTCGAAACCTTCGCCTTCGTCTTCAACTGTAAAACTCGCTTCTTTGGCTGACAGTTCCGCGGTGATTTTCAGCAGCTTGGTAGGATCGTTTTTGTTTCCGTGTTTGACGGCATTTACAAACGCTTCATCGAGCGCAACGAAAAGATTCGAGCGGTCCGGACGGATCAGACCGAGCTTCGCGACACGCTCCTGCAAATACTCCAGCACGCCGTTCATCAAAGCCAGGTCGCTCGGAAGCTCAAACTCGATCTTCTCGTGAACGTGGGAAAGAAGACTCGGCTCGTCTACATAGCGGAGTTTGTGTGCAAGGGTTTGTTCGACTATTTCGCGCAGCTCGTCGCGGTTATACGGGAGCCGGAGATAGTTGGCCGCGCCGATTTTGAAAGCCCTGACTTCATCTTCCGCCAGATCGCTCACGATTAGATCGAAGCTGTCCAGGTCGTTGCGGCGGAGCGCTTTCTCGCGTTCGGCGGCCACCACTACTTCGTGGCCGAGCCGCCCGAGGGTTTGTTCGAGAACAAGCAACTCATCGCTATTATCCACGATGAGAATCCGGCGCTTTTCCATTAAGCTCCCATCTATTCGAGTGCTTGAGGAGAGATACTTCGACTCGCTGTACGAAAATCTATCGCCTGCCGTTCGAAATATATCATGTACCCGTTTATCCTGATAATCTGTAACTCTGTCCCTATTCATGGCTAAACACGGAAAGCTACAAACCTTTCTAGAGTATGCCGCAGCGAGATCTGCCCTTTCGATTCTCGGTCGACTGCCGCCGTCGGCCTCTTATAGCGCTGGTCGGGGGATGGGCAGGATCGCTTATCTTCTAGCGCGTAATTTAAGGACGACAGGGGCCACAAATCTTCGCCTTGCCTTCCCGGAAAAGTCTGACGAAGCGCGCGCTCAGCTCCTGCGCGAGTGTTTTGACAGTCTTGGTCGTCAACTCGGACTGTTCAGCCAGATGTCTTCGCGATCCCGCGACCAGCTCAAGCAGCTCATCGAAGTACGCGGGTGGGAAAACCTCGAAGCCGCCGTGGCCGAGCACGGACAAAAGCTGGTGCTCTACACCGGCCATCTCGGCGCCTGGGAGTTGACGAGTTTTGGTTTTTCGCTTTTAGGTCACCCGTTCACGTTCCTCGTGCGCAGAATCGACAATCCGCGTATCGAGGAAATGGTCGATCGCGTTCGCACAAAATTCGGCAATTCGACTATCGATAAACTCTCCGCCGCGCGCTCGATGCTGAAGATCCTGCGGTCCGGCGAAACCTCGCTCGGCCTGTTGCCCGACTTGAACACGCTCGACGATGAAGCGATTTTTATCGACTTTTTCGGGGTTCCGGCGGCGACGACTTTCATCATGGCGAAACTCGCTTTGCGAACCCAAACGCCGATCGTTCCGGTGTTTTCGCCGTGGGACGCCAAAGCAGGTAAGTATCTCCTCATCGTGGAACCGCTGATTTCGGTTGAGACAACGGGCGATGAAGAAGCGGATGTGAGACGGGTGACGACGGAGATCACGCGGCGAGTCGAGAACCAGATCCGGCAGTACCCCGGCCAGTGGCTCTGGATTCACAAACGTTGGAAAACGCGACCGCCAGGAGAGCCTCCCATTTATTAGCCGCAGATAAACGCGGATTCCCGCGGATTCAGCTATACTTCGGCACATTCATGCAGGCTTCTGTCGAACAAAGTTTCTCCCACTCGCGCGTGAACCGCGCTTATGAATTTGCAGACCTGTCGGAGTATTCCTTCAAAGATCGTTTTCTGATTCGCGCTGCGGATCTGGTGTTCTACGCGCTCATAAATCTCATCGGGCTGACTGCGCGTTTCGAAGTGATCGGTTGGGAGAATCACGAAGAAGTTGAAAAGAACGGTGGTCTGCCAATCTACGTCTTCTGGCACGACCGCATCTTCCTGACCACTTACTGGTGGCGCAAACGGCGCATCGTGGTCATGACTTCGCGTAGTTTCGATGGCGAATACATCGCGCGGTTCATCCAGCGCTTTGGCTACGGCGCGGTGCGCGGTTCGAGCACGCGTGGCGGCGTTGGCGCGATTGTCGAGATGGCGCGTCTGATGCGCGCGGGCTGCACGACAGCGTTTACGATTGACGGTCCGAAAGGTCCGCGTTATGTCGCCAAAATGGGCGCGGTGATGCTGGCGAAAAAATCGGGCCACCCGATCTTGCCTGTCACGATGGCTCTGAAACGCTACTGGACGACGCCGAGCTGGGATCTGTTTCAAATCCCCCGGCCTTTTACACGTGCTCGCGTTTACGTTGCGCCTCCGATTTACGTCCCTGCGGACGCCGACGAGAAGACACTCGCCGCCAAACGCGACGAACTTCAGCAGGAGCTCGACCGTCTAAACCAACTATCCACAGATTACGCAGATTCCAGGAAACGATCTGCGTAATCCGTGAAATCTGCGGATGAAGGTATTTAATGATGAAATCAATACTCGCTGTTCTCTTATGTCTGGTTTTCGTTGATCTGGCGAACGCCCAGAATCTCAAAGCACCGACTGAGTCCGTCATGGATCGCTTCCTTCGTTACGTGAAGATCGACACGCAGTCGCAGGAAGATCAGACGACTGCGCCCAGCACGCGCAAGCAGCTCAACCTGGCAAACCTTCTGGCTAAGGAACTGACCGCGCTCGGTGCCGAAAACGTGCGTGTCAGTGAGTTTGGGATCGTTTACGCGATCGTGCCCGGTAATCTCGCCGACAACTCGAAAGTTCCGGTCGTTGGTTTCATTGCTCACATGGACACGTCGCCCGCAGTCTCCGGCGAGAACGTCAATGCGATCATTCACAAGAACTACCAGGGCGGCGATATCGTGTTGCCCAAAGATACGAGCCAGGTGATCACGGTTGCGAAGAACCCGGTTTTGAAAGAGTTGATTGGCGACGACATTATCACCGCCGACGGAACCACGCTGCTCGGTTCCGACGACAAAGCCGGGATCTCCGAGATCATGACGATGATCGACATCCTTCGCCAGAATCCGCAGATCAAACACGGCACACTCGCGATCGCGTTCACGCCAGACGAAGAGGTTGGCACAGGGATCGCGAAGTTTGACGTGAAAGGCTTCGGCGCGAAGGTCGCTTATACGGTTGACGGAGGTGAGTTAGGTTCAATCAGCGACGAGACGTGGAGCGCGCGAACGGCGACAGTGACGTTCCAGGGCAAGAGCACGCACCCGGGCAGCGCCAAGGGAATCATGGTCAATGCAATGTACGCGATTGGCGATTATCTCAGCCGCTTTCCCAAAGACATGCTGCCGGAAACAACTGAAGGACGCGTCGGTTTTGTTCATCCGTACGCGGGCGTGATCGACGTCGAGAGCTCGAATGTGAAGATCCTGTTGCGCGACTTTGATATGAGCGGGCTCGACGCGAAGGAAAAGATGTTGCGCGACATGGTGGCGCAGACCGCGGCGAAGTTTCCGGAAGTGAAGATCACGATCGATGTCAAAGAGAATTACAAGAACATGAAGGAAGTGCTCAAGGATTTTCCTGAGCTGACCAACAACGCGATGGAAGCAGCGCGCCGTGCAGGACTGAAGCCGTTTATGAAACCGATCCGCGGTGGCACTGATGGAGCGCGCCTGACTTTCCGCGGACTGCCGACGCCGAACTTGTTTACTGGTGGCTCGAACTTTCACGGTAAGTTGGAATTCAACTCGCGCCGCGGATTGGAGAAGTCGACCGAAACGCTGGTCAACCTGGTGCAGATATTTGCCGAGAAGAGTTAGCCACGGATTTCACGGATGAATAGCGGATATGTCGCCCTCATCGGCCGCCCGAATGCCGGCAAGTCGACGTTGTTGAATCGACTGGTGGGCCAGAAGATCGCTGCCGTCTCCGATAAGCCGCAGACCACGAGGTTCAGGATTCAGGGGATCATCACCAGGCCCGAGGGTCAGGTGGTGTTTGTCGATACGCCGGGCGTTCATCAACCCGGCTACGAACTTAATCGTCGCATGATGTCGTCAGTGCAGGAGGCGCTGATGGGTGTCGATCTGGTCTGCCTGATACGTGACGCTTCGGTTTCAACCGGCAATGGCGATCGCTTTGTGCTCGATCTCGTGAAGCGCTCCGAAAAACCCGCGCTGCTGTTGTTGAATAAGATCGACAAGCTTGAAGACAAGTCGGCGTTGTTGCCGCTGATGGAGTGGTACAGCAAAGAATACGACTGGCGGGAGATCATTCCGATTTCAGCGCTCAAGGACGAGATGACCGAGGTGTTGGTCGAGAGCTCTTTGCGTCACCTGCCGGAAGGTGAGCCGATCTTTTCAGAAGACGAGCTGACGGATCAATCGTTGCGCGTGCTCGTGGCGGAGATCGTGCGCGAGAAAGTTTTGCGCGTCACTGGCGATGAGATTCCGTACGTCACCGCAGTAGTAACGGAAAAGTTTGAAGAGGTTCGTGAAGACTTCACGCGGATCTTCTGCGTGATCGTCGTCGAGCGCGGTTCACAAAAGAAGATCATCATCGGCAAAGGCGCCAGTCGTTTGAAAGACATCGGCATACGCGCGCGCAAAGAGATCGAGAACCTGTTGGGCCATCGCGTGCATCTCGAGCTGTTTGTGAAAGTCGAAGAAGACTGGCGCAACCGGGAACAACTGTTGGATGAATACGGATTGAGCGGCAATTGAGCACTGCAAAGGAAAAACCCAACGCATGGTACGCGCTCGACGTCGAACTGGAACCGGCGGCGCGTGAGGCGGTCGAGTACGCGTTGATGGAAGCGGGTGCGCTGGGTACTGAGACCACGGACAACATCGTCACCGGTTACTTTGCAGAAATTCCGAGCCGCGAGCGAGTTCGCGCAGAACTGTTTGAAGCACTGCGCATCTATGAGTTGCCGTCGTCGTCAGTGCGCGACATGAGCGTGCGCGAGATCGAGGAGCGCGATTGGCTCGGCGAGTGGAAACAGAGTTGGCAACCAGTCGAGATTGGCCGCTTCATCATCGCGCCGCCATGGTCCGAAATCCGCGATCGCCACGATCGTTTGATCGTGCGCATCGAGCCGGGAATGGCTTTCGGCACCGGCACTCACGAAACCACACGCCTCTGCCTCGATGCAATTCAGAAACACTTTTCCGGCGGCAGCTTTCTTGACGTCGGCACCGGCACCGGCATTCTCGCCATCGCCGCCGCCAAACTCTCTCCCGAAGCGGCTATCGAGGCCTGTGACACCGATGAAGCCGCCGTCGCGATTGCGCGCGAGAACGCCGCGGCAAATGGTGTTGCTGAGCAGATAAACTTCCGCGTCGGATCCATCGATGATTCCACCGCTTCGGCCAATCTCGTGTGCGCAAACCTCACTGCCGATGTGATCAGTCAAATGTTGGCAACACTCGTGAGCTTGAGCTGCGGGAAGTTGATACTTTCAGGAATACTCGACACACAGATCGAGTTGGTCCAGTCCGGCCTGCATGCTTGCGGGATTGACGACTTTGAAATCACGCAGGATGGCGAATGGGTAGCGGTGATCGTTTAGCTCGTTTCTAATCCACAGATTACGCAGATTACACAGAACAAATCTGTGTAATCTGTGGATGGATCTCACTTAGTTCAATGACTCGTCGAAGATTTCATGCCCCGCCGGATGCGTTCAATGCTCAAACTGTGACGCTCGGGGTGGATGAAGCTCGTCACCTGCGCGACGTTCTGCGTTTGAAAGCCGGCGACGAGGTTTACGTATTCGATGGGCATGGACGTGAGTTTCGCTGCCACATCGTTAGCGTGAGTCGCCACACCGCGCAGCTTCAGGTCGAGACAGAAGTTGAGCCTGCAAAACCTGAATCACAGTTGCAACTTAATTTGTGCGTCGCACTGCTAAAGGGCGAGAAGTTTGATCTCGTGGTGCAGAAGGCGACGGAGCTCGGCGTCAGCAAAGTGACACCGCTGATCACGCGATACGCCGACATACATTTGCGGGACGAGTCAGATGCAACGAAGCGTGTTAGCCGCTGGCAGCGCATCGCGTTGGAAGCAGCAAAGCAGTCGGGAAGAGCATTTGTTCCGGAGATCAGTGCGCCAACAGCGTTTGAAAGAGTGGCTAACGAGGGTTTGGGAGTTATGTTTTCCGAGCGTGGCGGCGAGACGCTGGAGAGCCTGACCAATCATGCTCCTGGTCACATAACTGCTCTGGTCGGTTCCGAGGGTGGCTGGTCAGATGAAGAGATCGAAAGCGCGCAGGCACGGAATTTCCATGTGATCACGCTCGGCGGACGCATTCTGCGGGCGGAAACCGCGGCAATCACCGTAACAGCATTGCTGCAACACCTCTTCGGTGATCTGAAATGAGGTTTTTCCTTTGCGTCTGAGCGCCTTTGCGGGAGATAATTCGCAGGAACAAAGAATCCAAGGGGGTCGTTTGAATCCTCGTATGGCAAACACCAAAGACGGAGCAGTCGAGAACGCTCGGAACGACCTGGCGCAGCGGCTGAAGATCGACGCGGCCAGTGTCAAAGAGCATTCAGTGGAAGACGCCGACTTCCCCGACATGGCGCTCGGCGCGGCAGAAGACGGCGAAATGAGCGGCCAGATGATGACGCGCGGCTGGCGCATCAAGCTCGAAGCTGAAGGACAAACCTACGAATACCGCGCGGACAAGAACCAGGTCAGGCTTCACAATTTCAAAGGCAAGAACTACAGGATCTAATAGGACTTATAAGTCTTATCGGTCCTGTAGGTCCTATTAAGAGGTACCACCATGAACCGCAACAACTTTTTCATCCATCTCGCGCTGGCTCTCGTTCTCGTTCTTGTGGCCGCCTTCGCAGGTCAACTGAGCAGGTGGCGGAAACAGTGGAAAAACCAGGTGCGGATCGGCCCGGTTGCTGAGAAAAAACAACCGCGCACCTCCGAAGAGATTGCACTCAGCGAAACTCGCAGCCTCGGCAGTCCCGAAGTGCTGGTGAAGTTCAAAAGCGGCGTGAGCAGTGAAGCTATCGACGCGCTGACCTCGCGCTTTCACGATCGCGTCGAAGATCGTCTCGAGAACGCCGAGGGTTGGACAGCGGTTGACGACCTCGACAACGCTGACGCCTCAAGCATCGTCGCCCAGTACAGCCAACTGCCGGAAGTCGAATACGCCGAACCCAATTACGAAATCAACCTCGAGGAAGCCGGCGCTGGACCACTCGAGCCGATCTTGCCGCACGATCCGCAGTTTAACGATCAGTGGGCGCTGGCCAACTCGGGTCAACGCGGCGGCAAGCAGGGCGCCGACATCAGTGCCACGCTCGCCTGGGCCACCACGACCGGCTCCAACAAACTCGTGGTTGCAGTGCTCGATACCGGAGTTGATTACACGCATGAGGACCTGATGGAAAACATGTGGGTCCGTCCGGCGACCCTCGAGCCGTATCACGACAACGAGCTCGGCACGATCGACGACCTGAACGGTTTCAACGCGATCGACAGCGCTGCCGATCCGATGGACGACAACGGTCACGGCACTCATTGCGCGGGCATCATCGGCGCCGAAGGTGAAAACAACCTCGGTATCGCGGGCGTTAACTGGAAAGTCCAGATCATGCCGCTCAAGTTTCTGAACGCCGGCGGCTCCGGAAGCACGAAAGACGCCATCGAAGCGATCAACTACGTGATCAATCGCAAGAAGGCAGGCGTGAATGTTCGCATCATCAGTGCAAGCTGGGGTTCGACGCAGAGATCGCGCGCGCTTGGCGACGTGATTCGCAAAGCTTACGAGAACGATATTCTGTTCGTCGCCGCGGCCGGCAACTCGAGCGTCGACAACGATCGGACGCCGCACTATCCGTCGAGCTATCCGAACGTGATCAGCGTCGCCGCGCTGGATCGTCACGATGAGTTGGCGTCGTTTTCGAACTGGGGCGTCAAGAGTGTGATGATTGCGGCGCCCGGCGTGGACATTCTGAGCACGTGGCTGAATAACGAGTATGAGGAGAAGTCGGGAACGTCGATGGCAACGCCTGTTGTCTCCGGCGTCGCCGCGCTCATGCTCGCAAAGAACCCGCGCATGACGGTAGAAGACCTTCGCAAGCGGCTGATGGATTCGACCGATCCGATTGTGAAGTTAAAAGGGAAGACCGTCAGCGGCGGAAGAATCAACGCCGCCAAAGCCTTAGAATAAAAACCAGCCACGGATGACGCGGATTAAAAATCCGGATTTTATCCGCGTTCATCTGTGGTCAAGGCTGCGTGAGCTTTTTCTTTCCTTCGAGTGCTTCTTTGTAGGCGCCGCCCTGAACCTCGCCGAGCTTTATCGCTTCCTCAAATTCCTTCAATGCTTCGGCAGTGTTTTCGAGAAACGCATTGATGCGCCCCATCGACTCGTGCGCGCGCGACATGATCGCCTTGTCCGTATCGGGTGAAGAAGCTGCGACCGCCAGACGGTAATGCCCGAGCGCGCGATTGAGTCGTTCGGCCTGCACGCGCTCGTCAGTCGCGTCCATCGCCGCCAGACTCGCCGTCCGCCCTAACGCAAAGAAGATGCGTGGCTCGCGCGGGTACTCGTTCAACATCTCGCGCAAACGACTCTCGGCTTCGTTGTAATCCTTGCTTCGTAAAGTATTTTCAATCGCCGACAGATCGCGAATGAGTGCCGATTCCCTGCCGCTGATCTCGGTGCTGGCCTCCGCTGAACGCCGCGCGGCCGTACGCGCTTCACGCGCTGCGATCGCCCGCTGAACTGTATCCGCGTATTCAGAAGGACGCTTAGCTTCGCGCACTGGATCAAACGACGCGATCATGTCGGGGAAAAAGTTTGCGAGATCGAAACCCGCGCTCTCGATCCCTTTCAACTGGTCTGCAAAATAGAAAGAGAGCACCGCGCCCTTTTCGTAGTCCTCCGCCAGGCGCGCCACCGTTTCGTCCTGAATGGCCTTCATCTCGGCTTGCGCTGATTTGGCAATCGCTGTCTGGTCAGCCTCGGTCTTCGCCGCAGCGAGTCGCGCGCGCGCATCGCGGGAAAGAAGCTCGAGTCTTCTCATCTCCTCGTAACGCGCGTCGGCAGCCGTCACCAGCGATCTGCTCACACTCAGAAACACGTCGGGGCTGGTTTGCGCTCCGGCTTTTTGTCGTTCGGTTAAGAGTTGTTTGACTTGTTCACGACGGAGCGCGATGTCTTTGTTGAAACGCAGCACCAGCGCGTCGATCACGTATTGAAGATAAGCACGACGCAGCTCCGACGACGTCGGTTCAGTTCCTTCCGGCACCACGGCGTAGTAATCGTCGGTGATGATGCGGAAGTTGATCGCTCCACGGGGCGCAAGCAGATCCGGAAGGATCAAAAAGCGGCGTTCCTTCTCCTTGAAGTTGTAGGTTTTTTGTTTGCTGTCCTTCCTGGGATTTTTTACTTCCACTCGCTCCAATGAAGACGTAATCGGCCTCGTGTGCAGGTAGGTCAGCAGCGACCGCACCATCTCGGTTGTTGGGCCACGCAGGCGATCGCCTTCAGCCTGGTACGCGCGCACGTAGTTAACCAGCTGCTCGTCAATTCCCGAGCGACGATAGAACTCCTGGACCAGCGGTGCGAAGTCGAGCACTTCCAGCAGTCCGGCCGGCAAATCATCCGAACGGACCGGCGCTTCAAAGGTTGGCGCCTGGCCAAGCGCGAGCGCCAGCGACACATAGCGGGCAGCTTGATCCGCAGCAGTCGCCGGGGCCGGCAGCTTGTTGCGCTCGTAGAATTGTTTGAGACGGTTGCGCAGATCCGGATCGACGTTGGCAAGATCTTTCCGCAACTTTGTGCGGAACGCAGATGGCGCCCGGCCCGCCGGTGTTGGATCGAATCCAGCCGCATCCAGCGCCGCCATCACGAGGATAAGCCGCTGATCTGACTGAAAATCAACGCCGTATTCAGAAACTTCAAAAGTCGCGCCCTGCCGTTGCTGCACTGGTTGCTGCGGGGTTGTTTGCGAGGAGACGACGCCGCAGGCAAGGCTCGCGGTAACTAAGATCAATAGAAATTGCTTCAAGCTATGTTACTCCGTGTGAATCTGGGGCTTTTTAAGGGTTCGATAAGCGCGCAGAGCCCGTAATGTTAGCGGATAAGCCAGTAGCGAACAAACCACCGAGAGCGCTGTCGCGCCCACCGAAAAAGGCCACACAATGTTCCAGCTTTGCAAAAAAAGCTGACGGTAATAGTCGCCGGAAAAGATCCGGGGGTTCTTCAGCAGTTCGAGTCCCTCGTCTGGGATGCTCAAAGGCCGCCCAAGGATGAATGCGCCCACCGCGTAAGAAGCAATAATTATCGGGACGAGCGTAAAAAACGGATTATTAATGAACGTTCCGGTGTAGATAGCGATCTTGTTGAAGCGGAAGAAAAAAGCGACCGCCGTCGCCATGATTGTGTGGAGACCGAGGAGCGGCGAGAAGGCGATGAAGACGCCGATTGAAAACGCGAGCGCCGTCCGCTCCGGTGGATCATCGATCGCAAGCAGACGGCGAAATGCGGCACGAAACATTATAAAAACGAACAGGTCCTACATGTCTGATACGTCCTATAGGACCTATTCAAATGCGTTACTGAAAGCTCTTCAACGCTTCCGCCTCATTGTCGTACGAGTCGAAGACGGTCAGCAGTTTTGTAATCACCAGGAGATTTTGAACGCGGTCGGTTAGATTCAGCAGCTTCAGCTGGCCACCCTCGCGACTCACGGTCGTGTATCTCGCAATCAACTCGCCGATACCGGTCGAGTCGATATACTTGACACCCGCGAGGTTCAGCAAGATTTTCTTCTTGCCACTGTCCGCCAGCTTCCTGATGGAATCACGCAGCGCAACACTGCCTTCACCAATCCGCACTTCACCAGACAGATCGAGAATGGTGACATCTCCGGCTTGCCGTTCCTTCACATCGAGCTCAGCCATTGCTTTCTCCGTTCTATTTGAAGCTGTTGAGTGCCTCGGCTTCGCTTTCGTATACGTCGAAGACGGTCAGTAGTTTGGTAATCGTCAGTAGATCCTGGAGTTTTTGTGTGAGGTTGAGCAGTTTTAGCTGTCCGCCCTCTTTTCCGATCGCGGTGTAACTGGAAACCAGCTCGCCGATGCCGCTCGAATCGATGTAGCTCACACCGGCAAGGTTCAAGAGAATACGCTTCTTGCCTTCTTCGAGCAGTCGCCGGATCGCGGTGCGCAGTGACACACTACCCTCACCGATAGTTATCTTTCCACTCATGTCAAGAACGGTGACATCTCCGGCTTGACGCTCGTTGATATTCAACTCAGCCATTTCAGAAATCTCCTTTATCAATTGCGATTAACGTCGCTTGAGCATGCGCACCGTTGTACCACCGCCGGGTCGTATCGACCAGACGACTTCGTCCATAAAACTGCGCATGAAAAAGATGCCACGGCCCGAAGTTTTTAAGATGTTCTCTTGTGCTGTTGGATCTGGGACTTCTTCCGGGTTGAAACCTGCCCCTTGGTCGTGCACGCTGATTTCAACAGCGTCAGGTGAGCTTTTCAAAATGATTTCTACCGTCTTGCCCTCATCCTGACGATTGCCATGGAGCACTGCGTTGGTCACGGCCTCGCGCACGGCCATGTCGATTCCGAACGCAGCGTCTTCACTGATGCCTGAACGGCTTACAAATTCAGAAACTGCGGCGGCCGCAGCAGCAACCGTATCAATGCGGCTGGGCAAACTTAGCTCGGTCGTTTTTACGGTCACAAGGAGTTTGACGGTGTAACACGCTGGATACAGCGATGTCAAGAAACGGCGATTTTTAGCCACGGATCAACACGGATTTCATACACGGATCAGATTAAAATCCGTGTATGAAATCCGTGTTCATCCGTGGCTGATTAAACGATGAATCCCAGGTCCTTCAGCGCGCGATCGAGTTCTTCCAGATCGAGCGGCTTGCTGAGGTAGCGATTGCACCCGGTTTCCAGGGCGGCCTCTTCCATGCCGTACACGTCGTAGGCAGTAATCGCAACGATCGGGACGTGATCGCTATCTCCCTCGGACTCGCGAAAACTCTTGATCATCTCCAAACCGTCGAGAACCGGCATATTGAGATCGACCACCATCAGGCTCGGTCGGTATTTCCGGGCCAGATCGAGAGCTTGCTGTCCATCTTCAGCTTCGTAAACGTGATATCCCTTCAATTCAAACGCCCGCTTGAGCATAATGCGGGTATCCTGTGAATCTTCAGCCAATAGGACAGTCGGATAGATGATTGCAGAGACAGCACTAGACATCTGGATAAACCACCCACCTTGCATATTATTCGGGGGAAATCCCAAATGGAGGGAACCAAGCGTTCGGGACGGGCTACTTTATAGCATAACCATAGCTCTGATGTCCCATTGCGTACAGAATCTGACAGTATGAGACTAAACCCTGCACACCAGATTTCCGGCCGGTTACGACTGCCGGGAGATAAGTCGATATCTCACCGGGCGGCCCTAATTGCCGCACTTGCCTCGGAGAGTTCCGAGATTTCAAATTTCTCGACCGCACGCGACTGCGCCTCGACTCTTGCTTGTCTTCAACAACTCGGCGTCTCCATCGAACATCGCGATCACAAACTCGTCTTCGCGGGTAATCAGAAATTCGCAGCGCCCCGACGCCCGCTGGATTGCGGTAATAGTGGTTCTACTTTGCGAATCCTGAGCGGCGTTTTGGCCGGTCATGATCTCACCGCCGAGCTAATCGGAGACGAATCGCTCAGCTCGCGACCGATGCGCCGCATCATCGAACCACTCGAGCTAATGGGCGCGAAAATAGAAGCAACCGACGGCAAAGCGCCGTTGAAGATCCACGGCTCAGCGAAACTGAATCCGATCACTTACGAACTTCCCGTCGCCAGCGCCCAGGTGAAGTCGGCAATCCTGTTTGCCGCACTGAACGCCGAGGGACGGACCACAGTGATCGAATCTACTCCTTCACGCGATCACACCGAGCGGCTCTTCAACGGCTTCGGCGTACCCGTCACAACAACCAGCGATCACTCGGTTTCACTCGATGGCCCAGCACGGCTTAACGGCGGCGCCATTACCATCCCCGGAGACGTCTCATCAGCAGCCTACTTCGTCGCCGCTGCGATGCTCCTGCCGCAATCACAACTCACGATTGAAGGCGTTGGTCTAAACCCGACTCGCGCCGCGTTTCTCTCGGTGCTGAGTTCGTGGGGTGCAGACATCTCGACCGACGATGTGCAAACGGAACGCAACGAACCCTTCGGAACCATTAACGTGCGCGGCGGTATCAATGGAGTCGCGCGCGAAACCGAACGAACGCTGAGTCGCGCGTTGATTCCGTCGTTGATTGATGAACTCCCGTTACTCGCAGTCGTGGGTTCGCAAATCCCGGGTGGCATACGAATCCAGGACGCGAGTGAGTTGAGACTGAAGGAGAGCGACCGGCTCGCCACGACTGCATTGAACCTGCGCGCAATGGGCGCCGAAGTTGAAGAGTTTGAAGACGGGCTGTCGGTTTCCGGACCTACTCAATTGCACGGCGCGTTAATCGACTCGCGCCACGACCATCGCATCGCCATGGCTTTCGCGATCGCGGCGCTGATCGCAAAAGGCGAGACCGAGATCGCAGGCTCGGAATGCGTCGCAATCTCGTTCCCCGAATTCTTCCCGTTGCTCGAATCGCTCGCCAGAAGATGAACTTAGCCACAAAAAGGCACAAAAGACAAATGGAGGGACCGATAGTAATTACAGGATTTATGGGCTGCGGCAAGAGCAAGATCGCCCGCGCGCTGGCCCAGCGTCTCGACGTGCCCGTTGTCGATCTTGACGACGTCATCACTGCACAACAAGGACGAACTCCCGCACAACTGATCACCGAAGATGGTGAACCTGCGTTTCGTGCAATTGAGTCCGATACCTTACACAACCTGTTGAAAACGGTTTCCACCGGAGTCATTGCACTCGGCGGTGGCGCCTGGATCGAAGAAACGAATCGCGAGTTGATCGAGCAGTACCGCTGCGTGAGTGTCTGGCTCGACGTTCCTTTCGAAGTCTGCTGGGAAAGAATTGAAGCCTCAGAAGAGGATCGCCCGCTCGGAAAAACACGCGAGCAGGCGTTAAATCTTTACGAGCGTCGCCGCCCAATTTATCAGCTTGCGGCTATTCATATTCAGAGAATGGCTGACGAAGATGAGCCACAGATTTTCACGGATTTCATTCACAGATTAAAAGAAAATCCGTGAATGAAATTCGTGTTTATCCGTGGCTAATATTAGAACTTATACTTCAACGCAAACTGCATCTGCCGCGACGATCCCGAATCTCCAGTCGGGAAGCGCGTATTCGTGATCTGGCCGAAGTTTGCAGTGCCCACCACACGCCCCGGCTGACCGAAGTTCGCATGGTTGAATAGATCGAACACTTCCCAGCGAAACTCGATCAACTGCGTTTCCGTCAACTTCGTCCGCTTAATCACTGAAAAGTCGACGTTGTTGAACCCCGGTCCAATCACGACGTTGCGGCCGAGATTGCCAAAGCGTCCCACCGGCACCACAAAGGGAGTCGTATCAAACCATCGATTCGGCGTCCCGAGCATCTCGATCGGACCAGTCACATCGGGCCTGACAGTATTGTTGGTACCCGTGAAGGTCGCATTGTTGACCACGATGTTCACCGGATTGCCACTCTGCATCTGCACGATCGACGACAGTTGCCAGC
Source organism: Pyrinomonadaceae bacterium (assembly GCA_036379695.1). Taxonomy (GTDB): domain Bacteria; phylum Acidobacteriota; class Blastocatellia; order Pyrinomonadales; family Pyrinomonadaceae; genus PSRF01. The sequence continues at coordinate 17,856 of DASVGE010000196.1, forward strand.
CATCCACCAGCCGGTTGCCATGGAACGGCAGTTCGTAGAGCCCGCTGAACACGAAGCGATGGCGCGCGTCGAAGTCTGACAGACCACGGCTGCCGCGCACGTTGTAGCTGTCCTGGATCACCACGCCCTGGCTATTGAGCGAGTTGTAATCAATCGACTTCGAGAACGTGTACGAAGCGTTGAACTGGAAGCCGCGCGAGAACCGCTTGTTCGCAGTGAGCCAGAGTGCGTTGTAGCTCGAATTGCCGCTGCCTTCGATCTGCGAGATGTTGTTCAAAGGCGCATTGGGCCGGAACGGATCGGAAGCTGAAAGCCTCGGGAACGGTCGCGCGCCGCCGTTGACCGGCTGATTGATGTTTCGCGAGATCCTGAGGTGAGTTCCCTTCGTGCCGAAGTAGCCGACGGTCACACCGATATCGCCTAAGATCTCACGTTGAATGTTGAGGTTCCACGATTGGACGTAAGCGTTGTTGAAGCCCGGATCGACGGTGTTCGGAGAGAGACCCGCCAGGCCCGCTACGAGTCTCGCGTTGGCGAAAGTGACCGGGCCCGTAAACGTAAGTGGTGTCGCCAGCGGCGGATTTGAGGTCAGCGGCGTGACGACGTTGGTTACCGGTTGATCCGTGAGGATCGCGTAGGCCGCACGCACCGAGGTCTTGCCGTCGTTGAATGGATCCCAGGCAATACCGAGACGCGGTTGGAAGTTGTTGTTGTTTTGCTCGTAGACATCGTCGATACCCGAACCAACGCGCACGAGCGTTTGTGTGGCCGGATCGAAGACGACGAAACGGTTGTAGCGCTCCGTTGGGGTCATGTTCCAGTCCCAACGAAATCCGAGTTCGAGCGTTACGTTCGAGCGTACTTTGAAGTTGTCCTGTACGTAAAACCCCAACGCGTTCTGAATGATCGCGCTCGAACGATCACCTAACGTCACACTGAACGCGTTGCCGTTGCCGGCCAGGAAGGAGTTCACGTTTGCGAAAGTGAACGTGCCGGTATCGAGGGTGAAATTGTTGTTGTAGAAACGCCTGCCCTCACCACCAAACTTGAACGAGTGGTTCCCTCTCAGATAGCTGAGCGTATCGGAAACAACAACAGTTGTGTCAGCGCGGCCCTGCGGGAAGCCGGCTGGACCACCGAGGTTGAAATTGAATCCCGTAATGCTGATCTGCGGCAGCCCGATGTCAGCGTCGATGCCGTTGTTGATGCCGAAATCAGCCGGATTCAACTGAAGATTGGGCGTGAACGTGATGTTGACGCGGTTAAATCCCAACCGCGCCTCGTTGGTCAGGTTAGGACCAAAGATGTGTGTTTCGTTGAGCGTAAAGATCTGTCGCGTTGATTGTCGGGTATCGCCGAAACCCGGCATCGTGTTGCCCTGGAGGTTGGGCTCGCCGCGTTTGTCACGCTGAAAGGCGTAGTAGCCGTGGAGACGATCGTTGGCGCTGAAGTTGTGGCTCACGTCGCCCGTCCACTGATCGATATCGACGGGCGCGGTGCCCGACCCTGCAAACCTCCCGACCGGAACACCCCCGACGACATCGATGCTCGTGGGCAACGGAATCAACGGCAACAACAACTGCACCGTCGGATTCGTCACGGAAGCGCGTTGTGCGGGGGTCAGCACGTTGCTGTTGAGCGTTAATCCCTGGCGCTGTCGCAAGCCTTCATAACTGAAGAAGAAGAAGGTTCGGTTCTTGCCGTCGTAACTAAACGGCGAGCCGCCTTCGCCGAAGAACGGCAGGCTCAGCGGGCCACCGATGTTCATGCCAAACTGGTTGCGCTTGAATGGCGGCTTGCGAGCGTCGAAGAAATTGCGTGCGTCGAGCGCTTCGTTGCGGAGAAACTCGAAAAACTCGCCGTGATAGTCGTTGGTGCCGGAGCGCGTGGCGATGTTCACGATGGCGCCGGAGTTGCGGCCGTACTCGGCGCTGAAGGTTGAGTTATCAACCTTGAACTCCTGCACGGTATTGATCGACGGCTGGAACGTGATCTGGTTCTGAACCATGTCGTTGAGGTTGACACCGTTAATCATGAAGTTAACCGTGTCTTCACGAGCGCCCGCCGTGTTGAAGGCGAATGAGCCCTGACCGCGCAGGGGCGCCGTCAGGAATCCGTTTTGGGGCGGCGTCACGGAACCGGGAATGAGCAGGCCCAGATCGACAAAGTGACGGCCATTGAGTGGGATTTCCTGGACGGTACGCTGGTTAATGACGGTTCCGACTGAGGTGGTTGCAGTCTCGATTACGGGAACGTCTGAAGAGACCAGCACTTGTTCGGAGATGGCGCCAACGTCCATTTGAAAGTTCTGGACCGCGGTTTTGGCGACTTCGAGAGTCACCGAATCCGCGACCTGTGTCTTGAAGCCCTGGACGCGTACCTCGACGGAATAAACTCCAGGAGGTAAGGCGGCTACAAGATAATTGCCATCGCTGTCGGTTTGCGTCGTGCGTTCAGAAGCGGTGCTTCTGTTTCTGACGACCACGGTCGCGTTCGGCAGCACGGCTCCCTTGGCATCGTTTACGGTGCCCTGGAGCGTTGCGGTTGATTGGGCCAATGCTGGGGAAGTCGCAAGGAGAGCGGCTACTAGCAGCAAGAACGGAACAATCCTTTTGCTTAGCATAATTACCTCCTGAAAGCTGGCTAAGCGCCGGCGCGCATTGTGTTGTTATAAAAGGGAGGAACTCTCTAAGCAATGAGGATGCCGGAGGAATTGATCTCACCGAGCGAGTTTTCCCTAGCAAATCTCGCTTGCCTTTGGCCCGTGATCCAAAAACCACAAGGGTCCATCCGAAACGCCAAAGCAATTAGGGGCGGGGGCAAGCCCCTCTTACTGACATGTTCCCTGTTTA